>NZ_KV821968.1:24233-102035 GCF_001815785.1 Corynebacterium sp. HMSC056F09 | reverse complement strand
GCAAATCCACACGAAATGTCCCTTAAGCCAAGTCCACGGCGTGGAGTACCTGACTTGGGTTACACAGTACAACGCGGGCCCCGGTGAAATCCGGAACCCGCGTTGTAAGGGGTCTTGTTTATCAGGCGGTTTCTCACGCCGCCCGCCCTGCAAGACTCAGGGTGTTCTCTCTATCTCTCATGCGCCTCTCTCAAACGCACAAGAATTAGTATGCAGCACTTTCCTTGAAAGGCCATCGTACTTAGCTGCCAATTACCTGTCAGAAAGATATCCGGCCGTGACCTGCATAAACAAAAGAGAGAAAGCGCGAAAAAGGCCCCAGCTCATCCAAGAGCCGGGGCCTAAAATTCGTTTACACAGACAACACTAGTCGGTGTAGTTCTTCTCCACGGAAGCATCGACCGGGATGCCCGGGCCGGAGGTAGTGGAGATGGTGATCTTCTTGGCATAGATGCCCTTAGCGGAGGACGGCTTCAGGCGAATGATCTCGTCGTACAGCGCGCCGTAGTTCTCAGCCAGCTTCTCAGCGTCGAAGGAAGCCTTGCCGATGATGGCGTGCAGGTTGGAAGCCTTGTCAACGCGGAAGGAAATCTTACCGCCCTTGACGTCAGCAACGGCCTTGGTCACATCAGCGGTCACGGTGCCGGTCTTCGGGTTCGGCATGAGACCACGCGGGCCCAGGACGCGGGCAACGCGGCCGACCTTGGCCATCTGGTCCGGGGTAGCGATAGCAACGTCGAAGTCGATGTTGCCGTCGTTGATGGCAGCGATCAGCTCTTCGGTGCCCACGATGTCGGCGCCAGCAGCCTTCGCCGCCTCAGCGTTGTCGCCCTCAGCGAAGACGGCCACGCGGACGTCCTTACCGGTGCCGTGCGGCAGGGAAACGGTACCGCGAACCAGCTGGTCAGCCTTACGCGGGTCAACGCCGAGGCGGAAGACAACGTCAACAGTAGCGTCGAAGTTCTTGGAGGAGGTCTCCTTGGCCAGCTTGGCGGCCTCGATCGGGCGGTACTGGCGGGAGCGGTCTACCAGCTCAGCGGCAGCCTTGTATGCCTTGGACTTGGTGCTCATAAGTGCAATTCCTTTTCTTGGATTGATGTGGTGTTAGCGGGCCGAAGCTGGCCCTGCCACGCGCGGCACTCGGCGTGCCGCGCACTGATTCGGTTATTACTTAGCCGGGACGCCGTCAACGGTGATGCCCATGGAGCGAGCGGTACCAGCGATGATGCGGGCGCCGTTCTCGATGTCACGAGCGTTGAGGTCCTCGAACTTGGTCTGTGCAATCTCCTTGCACTGATCCCAGGTCACGGAGCCAACCTTGTCGGTGTGCGGAACGCCAGAGCCCTTCTTGATGCCAGCAGCCTTGAGCAGGAGCTTCGCTGCCGGCGGGGTCTTCAGCTTGAAGTCGAAGGAGCGGTCCTCGTAGACGGTGATCTCCACCGGCACGACGTTGCCGCGCTGGGACTCGGTCGCAGCGTTGTAGGCCTTGCAGAACTCCATGATGTTGACGCCGTGGGCACCGAGTGCCGGGCCGACCGGCGGAGCCGGGTTAGCAGCGCCTGCCTCGATCTGGAGCTTGATCAGGCCAGTGACCTTCTTCTTGGGAGCCATCGAATTACCTCTTTCCTGTGGTACCGGAGTGCCGCCACGATGAATAACAGCGCCCCGTCCGGATGCTCACGCATTGTGGGCCACCGGAGGATGAACGTTTCAAGATGCGCAAAAGCGCACGGCGTTCAAGTTTAGAACACCGTGCGCCCAGCTCAAAATCGCTTTTTAGGAGATGCGCTCGATCTCCGTCGGGGACAGCTCCACCGGGGTCTCGCGGCCGAAGATGGACACCAGGCCCTGCATCTTGCCGGTCTCCGGGTCAATCTCGGAGATGGTGGCGGAGACGGAAGCCAGCGGGCCAGACAGGATGGTGACGGCCTCGCCCACCTCGAAGTCGTGCGCGTAGGCCTTGGCGGCCTCCTTCTCCGGCATAGCCACGACCTGCTCGCCCTCGGAATCTGCTGCGGAAGCTTCCGGAGAGACCGTCGGATCGTTCGGCATGAGGAACTTAGCCACGTCGCGGATCTTGACCGGGGTGGCGTTACCTTCGTTGCCCACGAAGGAGGTCACACCCGGGGTATCGCGGACGACGGACCAGGCAGCGTCATTAAGCTCCATGCGCACCAGCACGTAGCCCGGCAGCAGCTTGCGCTTAACTACCTTCTTCTTGCCGTCCTTCTTTTCAATGGCCTGTTCGACCGGCACAACGACCTCAAAGATGGAGTCCTCAACCTCGAGGGTCTGTGCACGCATATCGAGGTTGGTCTTTACCTTGTTCTCGTAACCGGAGTAGCACTGGATGATGTACCACTGGCCAGGCTGCTTCTTCAGCTCGCGGGTAAAGGCGCGCAGGCGGGACTTGTACTCAGCGTCGGCTGCTGCGGCAGCGTCCGCGTCAGCGCTTGCCGACGCCTCCCCTGCACCCTCACCTTCAGCCTCAGCCTCGTCCGAGCCGCCACCGAGAGCGGCTTCGGCAGCCTTGGTGGCAGCTTCCTTCTCGGCGGCTTCCTTCTCCTCTGCGGAGAGTTCCTCCTGCGGCTGCTGGACCTCCTCGGTAGCCTCGACCGCTTCAGCGGCCTGTTCCTGGACGTTATCGATCATGGCCTGCTCAAGGGAAGTGCCAGTGTTTTCTTCGCTCATTGTCTGCTACTCCAAATTGGTATTTATTCTTCTCGTCCCCACCAGGGTACTCGGCCGGACTAGGGCAAAAAGTATCCCGCCGTTTCCCCTAGTCGAGCTAGCGGGAAGGCGGCGGGATGAAAGTATGTAATTAGTTTACTAAGGCGCGAGGATTGCTTCAACTCCGAGACCGGTCAGCGCGTCCACACCCCACACCAGAGCGGTGAGGACGATAAGGAAGGCGAAGGTCACCAGAACGTACTGAACCATTTCCTTGCCGGTCGGCCAGACAACCTTCTTGAGCTCGGAGGCAACCTCACCCGGGAAGGAGCCGACGGATCCGCCGAAGGAATCTTCCTTCTTGTCCTCGACGCGCACAACACGCTTGTCAGTGTAGGAGCCGGTAGAGGTGGTCGCTGCGCCAGAGAGCTGACGCTTGCCGGTTGGGCGCGGAGCCCCGGTGCTCGGCTGCTTTTCATCGCTCACGGCGATTCCCTCCTTGGAAGTGATGTGGCAGGGGCGACAGGACTCGAACCTGCAACCTACGGTTTTGGAGACCGTTGCGCTACCAATTGCGCCACGCCCCTCTGCGTGCCCTTTTGGGACAACGCACAACCCTACCAGAACGATGATTCCCCATGGAAACCACGTGCCGTATAAGGCTGGGAGTCGGTAGTGAAAAAGCGCCCGTATGCGGGCGCTTTTCTTTCCCGGTAGCGATGGCGAGAATTGAACTCGCGACACAGCGATTATGAGTCGCTTGCTCTACCACTGAGCTACACCGCCATATTCACTTTCTGAAAGCTTCCAGAAACATGAATGGAGCCCCCTGACAGAATCGAACTGTCGACCTTTTCCTTACCATGGAAACGCTCTGCCGACTGAGCTAAGGGGGCACAGCCTCTTTGAGTCACGGAGTTTCTTCCGCTGTGCTCTCGTTGAAGCCTTGAAAAGATTAACCCGAAACGCTTAAACAACACAAATCGCCAGTACGACAAGGGTTTTTGCGCACTTTTCAGGCACCTAAACTCACACGCATCACCCTTGCACCACTCTCGCGGTAGACCACCCCCACTCCAGGCGCGCCAAATCCAGCTATTGTTGATGTATCAAATACTTTATGTGCTCTAGGGAGGACACATGAGCTCTGGTACCCAGAAACAGACACCGAAGGACTGGGCCGGCGACGCCCAGAATGCCTCGACGGACGGCGAATTCAAGCGAGACACCAACTACATCGGTGACCGCATCCTCGCCTCAGTCACTGGTGACAATCCACAGCCCTCCGTGAGTGGCAGTGGCGAGACTTTGGACTGGCCGGTGCAGCCCCACCGCTACCGTCTCATCGCCGCGCGCGCTTGCCCGTGGGCACACCGCGCCGTCATCGTGCGGCGCCTGTTGGGACTGGAAAATGTCATCTCCTCAGGCTTGGCGGGCCCGACCCACGACAAGCGCTCCTGGACTTTTGATCTCGACCCCGACGGGCTCGACCCAGTCCTGCGCATCCCCCGCCTGCAGGATGCGTATTTCGCACGCTTCCCTGACTACCCGCGAGGCATCACGGTGCCAGCCATCGTGGAGGAATCCAGCGGCAAAGTCGTGACCAATGATTTCAACTCCATGGTGCGAGACTTCCAAACCGAGTGGACCGAGTACCAGCGAGAAGGCGCGCCCAACCTGCTGCCGCCGGCCGAGCAGCAGGAGGAGATGGAAGAAATTAACGACTTCATCTTCAGGAAACTCAACAACGGCGTCTATCGCGCGGGATTCTCCGCATCCCAGGAGGCTTATGAAGAGGCCTATGCGGATGTCTTTGAGGTCCTCGATTGGTTGGAAGAACGGCTAGCCCACCGCCGGTTCATCATGGGTGAGCACATCACGGAGACCGATATCCGGGCATACACCACCCTGATCCGCTTTGATGCCGTCTACCACGGCCACTTCAAGACGAACCGGAACAAAATCAGCGAGATGCCGAATGTCTACGGCTACCTGCGCGAACTCTTCCAGACCCCGGGCTTCGGCGATACCACCGACTTCACGGAGATCAAGCAGCACTACTACATCGTCCACCGCGAGATTAATCCCACCCAAATCGTGCCGGCCGGTCCGGATCTGTCTGGGTTGGCCCAGCCCCACGGCCGCGATCATCTGCCGGGTGCACCATTCGCTGAAGGCACCACCCTGCCGGGGCCGTTGCCTGAGGCCGAGCAGTTGAAGAACCCCGCGGACTTCCAGCGATAGCGATAAGAAAATCCCGCAGACACATTTTTACGTCTGCGGGATTCATGTTGTGCCAGGTAGAAGATTCGAACTTCTGAAGGCAATGCCGGCGGATTTACAGTCCGCTCCCTTTGGCCGCTCGGGCAACCTGGCAAGCACTCTTGAGTGCGGTTATGTACTTTACTACGAACTCCCGCCCAACATGCAAATCGCCAGGCAGGAGGGTATTTTAACCAACGCGCTGAACGGTATAGTCCGCCAGCTGGCGCAGAGCCTCACTAGCCGTGCACTCCGGGAGCAGGGAGAGCTGGTCCTCGACCACGCGCAGGTACGCGTTAACGTCCGCCAGCGCCTTATCGCGGCCGCCCGACTGCCACAGCAGCTCGATGGCGCGCTGTACGGAGGCGTCGTCCTCAAGCGGGCCCGTCAGCAGCGCGCGCAGCTCATCGCCAACCTCGCCTTCCTCCTCCAGGGCATAGAGCACCGGCAGGGTGAACACACCCTCGCGCAAGTCCGTGCCCGGGGTCTTCCCGGATTCCTCGGAGTCGGAGAAGATGTCGATGACATCGTCGACGATCTGGAAGATCATGCCCACGGCCGCACCGATTTGGCGCAGGGCCTCGCACTGCTCCGGGCCCGCACCCGCGTGGTAGGCACCCAGGTAGCCGGCGGACGCGATCAGCACCGCGGTCTTTTCCCGGATCACCGCCGTGTAGTGCTCCACGGCATTGGCTTCGCCAGCACCGATGGTTTCCCGCATCTGGCCGGTGACGAGCTCCTCGAAAGTCTCCGCGAAGTGCTCCACCGTGTGGGTGTCCAGCTGGCTCATCAGCCGCGAGGCGTGCGCGAGCAGTGCATCGCCCGCCAGAATGGCCACCGAGTTGGTCCACCGAAAGTTCGCGGAATCCACGCCGCGGCGGCGGTCCGCCTCATCCATGACATCGTCGTGGTAGAGCGTGGCCACGTGGACCATTTCCACCACGGTGGCCGCCTTAATCACCTCGGGCGATTGCGAGCGTTCACCAAACTCGGAAGCCAGCAACGCCATCATCGGGCGGAAACGCTTGCCCCCGGCCAGGGAGAGGTGGCGCACCTTGTCTTTAATGAAGTCCTGTCCGCGGTCGAGCTCCGTATTCAGCAGGTCCTCTACAGCAGCCATCCCGGCGTTGATACGCTCGGTGAGCTGCGCATCCCCCAAGTCCACGTGCTTGGCGTGAGTTTGGCCGTGTGACATTAAACGTGTTCCTTTAAGCTCAAAAATCCTAGTGTTTACTTACCGTAGCCCATGGCACGGCCCTCAACACACTTGTGGCCACTATCCCGTGCAATGATAGTCCCCATGTCGGAGCAGATCGATTCCACCCTTGTTGACGTCGCCATCGTAGGTGCCGGGCCCGCTGGCGCTGCCGCCGCTATCCACGCCGCACGCGCCGGCCATGAGACGCTGCTTGTCGACGCCTCCCCCTTCCCCCGCGACAAGACCTGTGGCGATGGACTGACCCCACGCGCCATGCACCAGTTGGAGCTCCTCGGCATCGAGGTCAATGCTTCCTACCGCAACCGCGGTCTCAAGCTGCATGGCTTCGGCGGCACCGTGACCGCCCCGTGGCCTGAGACCTACCCATCGCACGAAGGAACGGCCCTGCCGCGCTATGAATTCGATGCGCTGCTGGTTGACTCCGCCCGAGAAGCCGGCGCGCAGCTTATTACCGGCACGGCAACACAGCCGCAGCTCGACGGCAACCGGCTGGTCGAGTTCTCCGTCGGCAAGCGCCGCGTGCGCTCCCGGTGGGTCATCGTGGCCGACGGTGTGCGCTCGACGTTTGGTAAGCAGTTGGGGCGCACGTGGCACCGCGAGGAGGTCTATGGCATCGCCGCGCGCGCCTATGCCGATTCGCCCCACGGCGGCGAGGAGTGGATGCACTCCCACGTGGAGCTCAAGGACCCCGAGGGGGTCGTACAACCCGGGTATGGCTGGATCTTCCCGCTGGGTCAGGGGGTCAACATCGGTTTGGGCGCGCTGTCCACGGCCGCCCGCCCGGCCCGCCTCAACACGAAGAAGGCGCTGGATTTCTACGCCGATCAGCAGCGTTCAGAGTGGGGCCTGGGCGAGCTGCGTAACGTCACCTCGGCGATGCTGCCCATGGGCGGTGCGGTGTCTGGAGTTGCCGGCGCGAACTGGATGCTCATCGGTGATGCTGCGGCCTGCGTTAATCCGCTCAACGGCGAGGGCATCGACTATGGCTTGGAAACGGCGGCACGTGCCGTGGAGATGCTCGGCACCAAGGACCTCACCTTGGCGTGGCCAGACCGCCTGCGCGCCGAGTATGGCGAGGCCTTCCTGCTCGCCCGCACCGCAGCACGCCTGCTGACTTACCCGCAGTTCCTGCCGCTGGCCGGGCCGGTGGCCATGCGCGGGCCGGTGGGCCGCATGCTCATGCCGGCTGCAGCGCGCCTCATGGGCAACCTCATCACCGAGGAGGACAAGGATCTGCTTGCCCGCGCCTGGCGGCTGGCCGGCGGGGCGGTCTCCGCGCTGCGGCGCGATACGCCTCTCTGGGCTTAAGCCCTTTGGGTTTTACCTTTCGGCCTAAGCCCATTGGGCTTAGGCCCCTAGGCGGGCTTTACTGCGGAGTGCAACGCCACGATGCCGAAGGTCAAGTTGCGCCAGCCTGCTTGTTCCCAGCCGTTGCGGTTAATGGCGGCAGCCAGCTCGTGCTGCTCCGGCCACGCACGGATGGACTCTGCGAGGTAGATATAGGCCTCCGGGTTGGAAGAGACCACCTTGGCAATCGGCGGCAGCAAGCGGGTCAGGTATTCCTTGTAGACGGTGCCGAAGACCGGGATGACCGGCTTTGAAAACTCCGCTACCGCTAGGCGCCCGCCGGGTTTGGTCACGCGCGCCATCTCCCGCAGGCCCAGCTCGAAGTCGTGGATATTGCGCAGACCGTAGGAGATGGTCACCGCATCGAAGGTGTTATCCGCAAAGGGCAGGCGCATTCCATCGCCGGCCACCTTGGGAACATCGCGGTCCTTACCAGCCGCGAGCATGCCGAGTGAGAAATCACAGGCCACGCACCACGCGCCGGATTTGGACAGCTCCTCCGTGGAAACAGCCGTTCCGGCGGCCAGGTCGAGGACCTTCTCCCCCGGCTGCAGGTTGAGCCGCTCGCGGGTCAGGCGGCGCCAGCGCGCATCCTGGCCAAAGGACAGCACCGTGTTGGTGATGTCGTATTTCTTGCCCACCGCGTCAAACATGCGCGCGACATCGAAGGGCTTCTTCTCCAGATCTGCCTTAGACACAAGCGCCTAGTCTAGGCGACGCGCGCTCCCAGAGCGCGAGCGGCCCAGCGCGGCAGCTCCGGGCGCTGGCCCAAAATGGTCAGTGGCACCTCGCGAACATCCTCCAAAACCTCTTCGTAGTAGCCCAGCAGCTGCTCGCACAGCGCCGGCCAGGTCTTGGAGGCAATCGACTTCCGGGCGTTCTCCCGCAGCTCCTGGTGAATCTCCTGGTTGAGCAGCGCGTCGACGGCATTGGGGAGGTCCTCGACGAACGTTGAAACGTCGAGAAGCAGCCCGTTATAGCCCTCCTCAATGAGGTCCACTGGGCCGCCCGCGCGCGGGCCGATGGTGGGCACGCCCGAGGCCTGCGCCTCCTGGATAGCCTGGCAGAAAGTCTCGAACTCGCCCGCGTGCACGAAGATGTCGAGGGAGGCGTAAGCCGCTGCGAGCTCTTCTCCGCCCAACGCCCCGGTAAAGACCGCACCCGGCAGCTGGGCCTCCAGCAGCGGGCGCTCTGGGCCATCGCCGACAATGACGAGCTGAATATCCTCGCGACCGTTAAGGGCCGACAGGCGGTGCACGCCCTTCTCCGCGGCCAGGCGGCCCACAAAGCCGACGATCTTCTTCTTCCCCGTGGGATCCCACTCGCGGCGCAGCGCCGCCGAGCGCTTCGAGGGGTGGAAGCGCTCCGAATCCACACCGCGTCCCCAGTGGCGCACGTTCTTGATGTGGTGCTTCTCCAAGTCGGTGATGGTGAGCGAGGACGGCGCGAGAGTCATCTGGCACGCATTGTGGATGGTGCGCAGCCACTCCCACACCCCATAAGCCAGCGCGGAAGCGTGGTACTTGGTGGCAAAGCCCGCAACGTCCGTCTGGTACAGCGCCACCGCCGGAATGCGCAGCTGACGTGCAGAGAAGGCACCCGCAGCGCCCAGAACGAAGGGGCTGGCCAGGTGGATGATGTCCGGCTTGAACTCGCGCAGCGCCTCATCCACAGCGGAGGTTGGCACCCCGACCGGGAGCGAATCCACTAGCGGCACGCGCACGGTGGGCACGCGCACGATGGTGAACCCGAGGTAATCGGGGATTTCCTCTTGGCCCTTGCGGGCACCGGGGGCGATGACGATGGCTTCGTGGCCGTGCTCGTGGAGGTACTCGAGGACACGCAGCACGGAGTTGGTCACTCCATTGACGTTAGGCAAGAAGGATTCCGCGACGATGGCTACACGCATGCGCCCCATCATTCCTTTCCTGAGTGCTCGGTTGGTAAAGCACGTGCTAAATTCCGGTTAATTTTCCCGCTTGCCCACCACAGGGCACCCGCTAACAGGGTAGCGACGGCTGCCGAAGACAGCGCCGGAATGATGGACAGGGTCCATTCGCGGCCCTCCACCTTGACCAGGTCTGGGTTGCTTTTGGCGTAGAGCACCCAGACCTGCTGGCCTTCCCCTAGCCCGGTGGGATAAAGCAGCCCGGTGGGTGGGGTGTGATAGATACCTTCGGCATCCTGGAAATCCACGAAGGTGCGCAAGCTGCCGACGTCCGTCACCGTGGCCAGCGCGCGCCCGGGGTTGGCGTTGATGGTGCGGTCATTGAGAAAAGGACCGATGACCATTCCCGCTATGCCCACCAGTGCTGCGACATACAGCACCAGGAGCAGCTGGCGCACCCGGCGCCGCACCATTTACTGGCCCACCTTGGCGTTCAGTGCTTCCTGCAGCGCGCGGCGCGAGGACCTCGTGGTATGCGCCTCCACGACGGTGATGGCGGTGGAGTATTCCTTGAGTTCTGCTAAAACGTCGAGCAGCTCCTGCGCCGAGCTCACCTCTCGGTGCTCAGCACCGCAAGCTTCCGCCAGCTTGGCGACGCCCACCCCATGCGGCGTTCCAAACGCCTTCTCGAAGGAGTCGCGCAAAGGTTCGCGGCCTTGTTCCAGCACCTCGAAGATGCCGCCGCCGTCGTCGTTTGAGACGACGATGGTGAGGTTCTCCGGACGCGGGTTGTCCTCGGGGAGGATGAGCGAGGTGGCGTCGTGGAGGAAGGTGACATCCCCCATGAGCGCCACTATGCGTGGGGCGCGGGGCGCATCAGCCTCACGGGACTGGGTAGCCAGCGCGATACCGATGGCCTGCGCGATGGTGCCGTCGATGCCGGCAGCCCCGCGCGGGGAGTAGGTCTCCACCCCGTCGAAGGGCAAGCCGATGAAGGAAGCATCCCGCACCGCGTTGGAGGCGCCCAGGACAAGGGTATCGCCGACGGCCAGGGTATCCCCCACCGCGGCGGCGACGTGGAGGCCGGTAAAGCCGATCTCGGGCTTCGTGGCATCCTCACCGGCGGTCTCCGCTAGGACTTCGCGAACGCCGTCGGCCGCCATCTGTGCCGCGCCTTCGCAGATCTTCATCCACTCGCGCGTGGGCTCGCCGCTGGTTTTGACGGTGGTACCCAGCTGCGCGGCCTCACCGCGCGGGTTGGTGAAATCTTCCGTGCGGGACAGGCAGATGAGGTCAATATCGGGATCACTCAGCAGTGCCAGCACACCGCGGTGCAGGGTGGGTGGCCCACGACGATGACCTGCTCCACCTTGGTGTTAACCACGTAGTCATTGGCGGACACCTGAGCGCGGCGGAACAGGTGGGCCGCGGCCGGGTGCACCGGGTGATAGGGCGCGGGTGCCGTGGGCTCGGCGATGGTGGGGACATCCTCTAGGCCTTCGACTTCCCAGGCCTCATCGCCCGCGATGACGAGCGTGTTGCGGCTGAGATCAACGGCCACCTCGCCGTGATTCGACCACCGCGGGGTACGCGCGCGGTGCTGCGTGTAATCCGTCGGGGTTCCGGGCAGTTCCTCCCCTACCAGCGGGGCATCGAGAGCCACGTTGATGTGCACCTGGCGGTCATTCAAAAAGCGCTCAGCGACGCGCGGGATATCACCCGTGCTCTCCACCTGGGTGGTCTCTGCGTACACGCCGAAGATGCCTGGCTGCTCGATGGTCTGAGAGGCCCCCGTGCCCACCAGGCGGGCCGGGCGGTCCGCGCTGATGACGACCAGCGGGGTATGCGAGTAATGCGCCTCCACCATCGCGGGCAAGGCGTTGGCCACCGCGGTGCCGGAGGTCATGACGATACCGACGTGCCGGCGCTGGACGCGGGCGAGGCCGAGGGCAGCGAAGGCAGCGGAGCGCTCATCGAGGCGGGTATGCACGCGAATATCGCTGCGCGCGAGCAGCGCCAGAGACAGCGGCGCGTTGCGTGAGCCGGGGCAGAGGACGACGTCGGTGAGGTGCCGCGAGAGCTGAGCTGCTAGTGCTTCAGCCAGCTGCATCGACTCCGGCTGCGAAGACTCCGCGGGCTGTGTATTAGGCGTATTAGGCATTCTCTGCACCGCCCGCACCGGGCTCACCGTTGCCCGACTCTAATTCACCGAAGAGATCGTTGAGCAAGCTCTCTAGGTCAGACCCGCCCTGATCCAGCTGATCTTGGATGCTCGGCGGCAGCTCCGTCGGGACCTCCGGCGGCAGCTCAGTAGGAATCTCAGTGGGGAGGCGATCCCGCGGAGATTCCTTCGTGGTGGTCACCGTAGTGGGGACTTCGGTGGTCACCGTCTGGGTCACCGGTTCCGGGGCGGGTTTGTTGGCATCTGCGGCCGCACCGCGCCAGAGGAAGAACAGCACGCCGGCGAAAACGACGGCGATAGCGGCGATGGCCGCGAAGACATAGGACAGGGCTCCCCCGCCCTTCTTCGGCTCCTCCACCTGGTAGCTCGACGGAACCGGGTCATACTGCGGTTGCTGATAATTCTGGTCATAGCCCTGCTGATAGGGCTGACCGAAAGCCTGCGTGTTCTGGGAGCCAGGCTCTGGGAAGTGCTGTTGGGGACGCTGTGGCGGCTGCTGCTGGGGCGCGCCGAACTGGCGGGTTTCGTTCTCACCGTTGACGCGGCCGAACTGCCGCGTCTCGTTGTCGCCGTTGTTGTTGGTCATGGGATTTACCTTATCGTGCACCCGCGCCACTTAGCACCCGGCCGGTGGGCGTCTCACCCGCCGCGACCTGAGCCGGTGTGCCATCCGCCACGACCTGTCCGCCCTCCGCGCCTGAGCCCGGGCCCATCTCGATGACGCGGTCAGCGCCAGCGATGAGGTGGCGGTCGTGGTCTGCCACCACGACGCTATGCGAGGCATCCACCAGCGAGTGCAGCTCAGTAATGAGCAGGTCAATATCGGCCGGGTGCAGGCCCACAGTGGGCTCATCCAGCAGGTAGACGGTATGGCCCCGGTGCGAATTGCGGGAGCGCTGAAGCTCCGTGGCGAGCTTGATGCGCTGTGCCTCACCGCCGGAGAGCTCCGGTGCACCCTGGCCTAGGCGCAGGTAACCCAGACCTACCGCTTCCAGGGTTTGCAGCGCGTGGAGGATCGGCGCTTCATCTGCAAAGACCTCTAGGGCTTCTTCCACCGTGAGGTCCAGGATGTCCGCGATGGTCCGGCCCTGCCAGCGGATGGACAAGGTGTCATCGTTATAACGCTGTCCCTGGCAGTCTGGGCACTGGGTATAGGAGCCGGGCAGGAAGACCAGTTCGACCTCGATCTGGCCGGCGCCGCCGCAGGTATGGCACTGGCCTTGCTTGACGTTGTAAGAAAAGCGCGAGACCGTCCATTTCTTCTTCTTGGCCTCCGGCGTGGCGGCGAAGAGCTTGCGGACATTGTCGAAGAGGTTGGTGTACGTCGCCACCGTGGAGCGCGGGGTTCGGCCGATCGGCTTTTGGGTAATGGAGACCACGCGCTTGACCTGCTCCGGGCACTCCGGCCCCGTGAGCGTGTCATGGAGTGCGGCCAACAGTGTGGATTTACCGGAACCCGAGAGCCCAGTAATAGCCGTGAACTGGCCAAGCCCAAAGTCCACGTCGAGGCCGTCGATGGTGTGCGAGTGCACCTGGCGCAGCGCGATATCCCCGTGAGCCGAGCGCGCTTCGGCCTTGGGCGTGGGGCGCGGGCGGGCCAAGGCACGCGCAGTCGGGGTATCGGCGGAGTCCGCGGCCGCAATGTAGTCAGCAACAGGACCCGAGTACACCACCTGGCCGCCGCGCTCACCGGCGAGCGGGCCGACGTCCACGATCCAATCGGCGTGCTTGACCAGCTCCATATCGTGCTCCACCAGCAGCACCGAATTGCCCTCCGCGATGAAGCGACGGCACATGTCGAGCACCGCGCCCCGCTCCACCGGATGCAAGCCCGCAGAGGGCTCATCCAGGACATAGGTCACGCCATAGAGCCCGGAGCGCAGCTGCGCTGCCAGGCGCAGGCGCTGCACCTCACCGCCCGAGAGCGTGTCCGTCGGCCTATCCAGGCTGAGGTGCCCAAGTCCGAGTTCCAAGGCCGATTCGAAAGCCGGCAGGAGGGCCTTGAGGAGCAGGTCCTCAGCGTCATTCGGTTGCGGTTTCTGGGCTTTGAGGAGCTCGAAGGTTTCGCTGAGCGGGAGGGCATTGAAACGGTCGATAGGCAGCCCGGCATAGGTCACCTTGAGCGCCTTCGCCGTCAGCCGCCGCCCATCGCAAACATCGCAGCGGCGGGTTTCCATGAAACTCAAGACGCGGGCGCGAAGCGTATCCGACTTCGTCTCCGCATAAGTCTTGGTCAGGTAGCTAGCCACGGAGCGCCACGTGCCCTCGTAGTTGCGCTGGATCTGATCCGCCCCGCGGTGCGGCTTGACGGTTACTACCGGGCGTTCCTCAGTGAAGAGGATCCACTCGCGGTCCTTCTTCGGCAGCTGCTCCCACGGCGAGTCCAGGTCATAGCCCAGCTCCTGGAGGATGTCGTGGAAATTCTTGCCCGCCCAGGCCCCGGGCCAGGCGGCAATCGCCCCATCCTCGATGCTCAAGCTGGGGTCCGGCACCATGGAGGCCTCCGTGGGCTCATGCACCACGCCGGTGCCCTGGCACTCCGGGCACATGCCCTCCGGGGTATTGGGTGAAAAGGAATCGGAGTACAGGCCCTCCGGGTTGTCACCGCAGCGCGAGTAGAGCAGACGCACGGAATTGGACATGGCGGAGATCGTGCCCACCGTGGAGCGCGCGCTGCTTGCCGACGCCGACTGCTGCAACGCCACCGTCGGCGGCAGCCCCTCGATGCGGCCGACCTGCGGGTCCACCGCTGAGGCGATGAGGCGGCGGGCGAAAGGCGCGACGGACTCCAGATAGCGGCGCTGCCCTTCGCCATGAATGGTGCCGAAGGCAAGAGAGGACTTGCCGGAGCCGGACACCCCGGTCACGGCCACGAGCTGGCCGCGCGGGAGGTCCACGTCGACGTTGCGAAGGTTGTGCAGGTGCGCGTCTCTCACGGAAATGGTCATGCCCGCCAGCCTACGCTGCACCCCGGACATGGACCGTGAGCTGTATTTTTAAAGGTGCGGCCAGCACTGGCGCACACGCTCGAACCACCAGTCGCGCCGCGCCGCCGGTGCCGCCAGTGCGCTGAGGCGATCCGGGGCGGGGGCGAGGGCTTCGGCGCGCAAGAAACCGTCGACAAGCTCGCGTGGCTCCGTCACGTCCTCCAGGAACAGCGACCCCGTGGCCAGCCCCGCGGCGGCCGGGGTGACGTCGATGTCCTCGTCGTCATAGATCTGCGGCAGTGCCGCCACCGCGGCCAAGCCCATCGAGATGCCCACCGAGGTGTCCAGGGCGGAGGCCACCGTGATGTCCATGTGGCGCTCGCGCAGGTGGGAGGCCACCTCGAGCACCTTACGCACACCACCCAGCGGCGCGGGCTTGACCACGGCGACGTCCGCCGCCTGCAATTCCGCCACACGGTAGGGGTCGCTGACCTTGCGGATGGACTCATCTGCCGCCACACGCACGAAAATCCCGGCGCGCATGAGCTGGGTGCGCACCTCCTTGAGCTCCTCCACGGTCTGGCACGGCTGCTCCATGTAATCCAGCGGCATCATTTCCTTTGCCGCTGTAACAGCTTCTTCGACGCTCCATCCACAGTTGGCGTCGACACGCAGAACCGGCACGCGGCCCTGAGCTTCGATATGGGCGCGGACGGCAGCCACGCGGGTGATGTCATCCTCCAAGCTCTGCCCTTTCTCCGCCACCTTGATCTTGAAGGTGCGGCAACCGGGGTAGCGCGCCATGACCTCGGGCACCTGCTCGGCGGGGACCGCGGGGATAGTGCCGTTGACTTCTACCCACTCGCGCACGGGTGTCGGAAAGCCCTCGTAAGCCGCCTCCAGTCCGGCGGCGAGCCAGCGGGCGGATTCCTCCGCCCCGTACTCCAGGAAGGGGGCGAACTCGCCCCAACCCGCGGGGCCGTCGATAAGCAGCGCCTCCCGGGTAGTAATGCCGCGGAATTTCACGGCGAGTGGAAGGGATACCACGTGGGCGCGGTCGAGGACGTCATCAATATGCATGAGGTTCATCGTACGTGTGGGGGGCTCAGCGCGACACCTGTCATAGCCGGTGTTAGGTTATAACGGTAAGTGGATATAACCAGAAGAAGGATCCTCAGATGCTTTACCTTCTCATCGCACTGCTGGCCATCGCCGCAGTTGTCTATCTCATCTATAAGAAAGTCCACGCCGCGGCCTCCATCTTCGCCGTTGGCGTAATCCTGCTCATGCTCGCCGCTCTCACCGGGCGCGCGGACTTCCGCACCACCGAAATCGAAGCCACGGGCAATGCCTTCTATGACCAGCTGCTCGTCGTGGATGCGCTATTCAAAGCACGCTTCTCCGGCATCGGCATGGCGATTATGGTGCTCTTCGGCTTCGTGTCCTATATGCGGCACATCGGTGCGGACGCCAAGACGGTCGTGGTGCTCTCCGCACCGCTCAAGCGCTTCAAAGGCTCCTACTGGCTGGTTCCGGTGGGCTTCATCCTGGGCACGCTGCTCTCGCTGGTGATCCCCTCGGCCGCAGCGCTATCCCTATTGCTCGTGGCCACTCTCCTGCCAGCGCTCATCGCCGCGGGCCTGACGCCCCTGACCGTGGGCGCCATCGTGGTGACCTCCTCCACCATCGTGCCCACACCGCTTGAGGCCGGCCTCATTCAGGGCGCCGATCTCACCAACATGACGCCAACCGAGTTCGTCTACGGCGCCGTCGCCTACGCCACGGTGCCCACGCTCCTCATCACGGCCTTCGTACACATGTGGTGGCAACGCCACTGCGATAAGGCGGATGCCCGCAAGGCCGAAAGCTCCGGTGAGGTCAGCGCCGATTCGATGCACGATGACGCTACCGAGGAAGCCATCGCCCGCGCAGCCTCCCTGCCGGGTTACTACGCCGTGCTTCCGCTCATGCCGCTGCTGCTCATCATTATCTCCGCCATTCTTAACCGTTTGGGTGTCATCCCCTTTGAGGGCGGCATCCTCCCGGTGACCGTGGTCTCCCTGTTCATCGCGATGATCATTGAGTCCATCCGCAAGCGCACCGTCACCAGTGCTGTGGATTCCATCTCCAGCTTCTTCAAAGGCATGGGCGAAGGTGCTGCGGGCGTCGTGGCCCTGCTGGTGGCTGCTGCTGTCCTGGTGGAGGGTATTACGCAGATGGGTGTCATCGACATGCTCATCGACGCCGCCGAGGGCTCCTCCGGCGCCGCCGTCCTCATCGTCCTCGTCTTCGTCGCTGCCACCGCCGCGATGGCCGCACTCACCGGTTCCGGTACCGCGCCCTACTTCGCCTTCTCTGAGGTGGTGCCCAATCTGGCTTCGCAGACCTCCATCCACGCCCCGCAGATGCTCACCGCCATTTGGGGTACCTCCAACCTGATGCGCCAGGTCTCCCCGGTCAACGCCGCGGTGCTCATTGTCTCCGGCGCTATCAAGGTCAACCCCATCCAACTGGTCAAGCGCACCTCCGTGCCCATGATCGTGGCGACGGTGCTCAACACGCTGTTTGCGTTCATGTTTATTGGGTAGCGGTTTCCGCGCGGGCTCAACGTTAATCACGGAGCCCGCGGTACGTTTTGGTAAATAAGGTCCCCCAAATCCGAAAAACTGCGGGCATATTTACGAAAACGTACCAACCAACCGTGCGCAACGTACACAACGATCAAATAAGGCCCCAGATCATCGAAGTTTTCGGCCACTATTTGTTAGAAGTGTCACGCCGCCAATGCGAAGCCTCCTGCCTGCCGTACAATTGCACAGACAATCAATCCCATTAAGGGTTAAAGGAGGAACCATGCTACTTGCTGAAGCCTTGGCCGAGCGCGCCCAGGCGCAGGAGCGCCTCAACTCGTTGAGTGACCGACTCGCGGCAACCGTCCGCATTCAGGAAGGCGATGAACCGGATGAGAACCCCACGGATCTCCTCCGTGAGCTGGAGGGCGTGACCAAGCGCATCGATGAGCTCGTCATCGCCATCAACGCAACAAACATGGCCACCGCGTTCGACGAAGAGATCACGCTGATGGAGGCGCTGGCACTTCGTGATGGTCTGCTGCGCAAGCGCCGCATCTACCAGGGATTGGCCGAGCGCGCGGGTGCGCGCCAGGACCGCTACTCCCGCTCGGAGATCAAGTTCGTGGCCACCGTGCCCGTGCCGAAGCTGCGCGAGCGCGCCGACGATCTGGCCCGCCAGTACCGCGAACTGGATACCCGCATCCAGCAGCTAAACTGGAATACGGAACTGATAACTAAATAAGGTCTGCCGCTAGTTGTGCCGCATTCTTGCGGCGCTTTCGCTTTGTGTCGCATTTTTGCGGCACGTCATGTCGCGCGCCACGCGCGCGACGGTAGCCCACACTCTTCGCAGCGAGCGCAACCCTTACTGGGCAGGGAAAAGTCCAGTGCTTCTCAGGCGCCTTCGTAGCGCAAGAAGGCAGGGAGGTTCGATTCCGTCCCACTGTATGGTGTACCGCGCTGGTACGGAGTACACGTGCACATTGACGGGGATAATCCCGCAGTATTGTTTATTGTTTATCACCGCCGCGCTGGGCGAGAGTGTGGGTGAGGGTTGGGAATGGGGACTATACTTCCGGCGCACCGCTTTCCAATTAAGCTGGTGTGCCATGAGCGAGCAGAAGAACTACAGCACCGATAATCCGTTCAAGCCGGAGCTCTGGCGCCCCGTCGAGGGCTTTGAGGACCTCACGGATATCACCTACCACCGGCTCATCAGCGATGAGCCGAAGCCCAAGCGGAAAGACGGCATCGTCCGCATCGCCTTCGACCGCCCGGAGGTGCGCAACGCGTTTCGCCCCCACACGGTGGATGAGCTCTACCGCGCGCTGGACCACGCGCGCCGCACGCCGGATGTCGGCACGGTGTTGCTGACCGGTAACGGACCTTCCCAGAAGGACGGCGGCTGGGCATTTTGCTCCGGCGGTGACCAGCGCATCCGCGGCCGCTCCGGGTACCGCTATGCCACGGAGCACGCGCATGATGACGCGACTGCCGACGAATCCACCGTCGACACCGCCCGCGAAAAAGTTGAGGGCGGCCGCCTGCACATCCTGGAGGTCCAACGCCTCATCCGCACCATGCCCAAGGTGGTCATCGCCGTGGTCAACGGCTGGGCCGCCGGCGGCGGACACTCCCTGCACGTGGTGTGCGATATGACCATTGCCTCCCGCCAGGAAGCCCGCTTCAAGCAGACCGACGCCGACGTCGGCTCCTTCGACGCCGGCTATGGCTCGGCCTACCTGGCCAAGATGGTGGGCCAGAAGTACGCCCGCGAGATCTTCTTCCTGGGCCGCACCTACGACGCACAGCGCATGTACGAGATGGGCGCGGTCAACGAGGTAGTTGACCACGCCGAGCTGGAGGACGCCGCCATCCAGATGGGGCGCGAAATCAACATGAAGTCCCCCACCGCCCAGCGCATGCTCAAGTTCGCCTTCAACCTCACCGATGATGGCCTCATGGGCCAGCAGGTCTTCGCGGGTGAGGCCACCCGCTTGGCCTACATGACCGACGAGGCTGTCGAGGGCAAGGAATCCTTCCTGGAAAAGCGCGAGCCCAACTGGGATGACTTCCCGTACTACTACTAACCGTCAGTCCACGAGGAGAACCCACAGTGCTCTACTTCGCCATCGCCCTCGCGGCCATCGCGCTGGTTGCCGTCATTGCATCTCGCGTGTGGATGCTGCGCCACATCAAGCAGGCCCAAAGGGACGGTGAGCGCCCCTTCGACCAGGAGGACGAGCTCATCAACCCCTACGAACACCGCGGGCGGTAACCTAGCGGTAACCTAGCTAACCGTGACTATCCTCTCCCCTCTGTCCGTCAACCCACATGACCCCGCCGCCATCCTCGACGACTTGGAGGCGGCCATCGCCGGGCAGGCAACGCTCCTGCCCGTCCCGGCAGAGGACCGCACCCGCGCGCAGCTGCTGCGCAACCACATGCGCGCAGGCGAGCCCATCGATTCCTCCATCGCGCTCGTCGTGGCCACCTCCGGGTCCACGGGCACGCCGAAAGGCGCGCAGCTCACCGCCGCCAACTTGGTCTCCAGCGCCGATGCCACGCACCGGGCTCTCGGCGGCACCGGTCAGTGGCTGCTAGCCATGCCTGCCTCCCACATCGCGGGCATCCAGGTATTGGTGCGCTCGCTCGTCGCGGGTGTAGAGCCGCTCTGCCTTGACCTGTCGGAAGGTTTTTCCATCCCCAATTTCGCCCGCGCCGCGCACGAGCTGGCCGCCACCGGGGATCGCTCATACACGGGACTGACCCCCATGCAGCTGGCCAAGGCCATGGATTCTCTCGAGGGAATCGAGGCACTGCGCACCTTTGATGCCATCCTCGTCGGGGGCGCTGCCACCCACCCGCAACTGCTGGATTCGGCGAAGAAGCTGCGCATCAATATCGTCACCACCTACGGTTCCTCAGAAACTTCCGGTGGATGCGTCTACGACGGCCGTCCCCTCGATAGCGCGCGGGTGCGCATCGGCGAGGAAAACCGCATCTACCTCGGCGGGCCCATGATTGCGCAGGGCTACCGAAACGTGGACTCAGACGCCTTTATGGTGGATGAATCCGGCACCTCGTGGTTTGCTACCTCCGACGCCGGCGCGCTTCACGACGGCCACCTCACCGTCACCGGGCGCCTCGACAACATCCTGAACACCGGCGGGCTCAAGCTCCACCCGGAGCAGCTCGAGCAGCACATCCTGCGCGTGCCGGGAGTGGAGAGCGTGTGCGTGGTTGGCATCCCCCACCCACGCTTGGGGCAGATGATCGTTGCCGCCTATACCGGATGGGCGGATGTCGGCGATATCCTCGTGGCTCTCGATGACGTTGGCCTTCCCCGGTGGCACATCCCCAAGGATTTCAAGCGCCTGCCTGAACTCCCCACCACCGGCCCCGGCAAGGTTGACCGCCTCGCCGTCGCCCGCACGTGGGGCAGCTAAGCCTCCGCTTCGCCAAAGCTGCGTACGGCAATGCCGCGCGCAGCGGATTCCCCGAGGGGGAAGTGCGCACCGCCGTCGACGGCAACCTCGAGCACACCCGCAACCGAGGGGGCAACGACGGTCACTTCCACCCCCGGCCGCACTCCATATTTATCCAGGTAGCGCAAAAATTCGCCATCAGCGTCAGTGACCTGCTCCACGGTGACGGGGGTCTGTGCGGGGACGTCGATAAGCGTAATGCGCGAGACCGGCTCGGCAGTGCCATCCGGGGCAGGTATGGGATCACCATGCGGATCGCGGGCGGGGTTGCCCAGGAAAGAATCGAGACGTTCAACGAGCCTGTCGGACGTCGCGTGCTCTAGCATTTCCGCCTCATCGTGCACCTCATCCCAGGTATAGCCCAGAGTGCGCACGAGGAAGGTTTCCAGGAGTCGATGCCGACGCACCATTGCCACAGCCAGCCGCCGGCCTTCCTCAACAAGCCGAACACCGAAGTAGCGTTCGTGTTCCACCAGCCCCTTCGCGGCCAGGCGCTTGACCGCCTCCGAAGTAGTGGGCAGTTTCTGCCCCGCCGCTTTGGCTAGATCCCCGAGCGGCATCGCGGTATTAGCGCCCTCTTTCTCCTCATAGGTCCAGAGGATCTTGAGGTAGTCCTGGGTGCGTTCGGGCAGCTCACTGATGTGCATACCCCCATCGTAGTTCAGCCTATTGCTTCCAAAGGTTTCAGGACTTATGCTCTTTCAAGTTCACTCTATTGAACATCGACATTCACTTTTAATAAGAGAGGTTTCCCGTGAAGAAACTTATTGCGCTTCCCCTCGCTTCCCTCGTGGCTGCCACCGCGCTGACTGCCTGCACCAGCAGCGACTCCGCCGAAGCCCAGGACGACAATCTGACGATCTTCGCCACGACCGGTTACTTGGCTGATGCGGCCGCCAACATCGCCCCGGACGCCGACATCACCACCATGGTCGGTCCCGGCGGCGATCCGCACACCTACCAGCCCACCACGCGCGATATTGAAAAGATGCAGGACGCCGACCTCGTCCTCTGGAATGGCCTTCACCTCGAGGCGCAAATGGTGGACCAGCTCTCCTCCCTCGGTGAGAAGCAGCTAGCTGTCGGCGAACAGCTCGATACTGCTGACCTTCTGCCGTGGCCCGAGCAAGGTGACAAGGGCGAAAAACTCTACGACCCGCACATCTGGAATAGCCCCGAGCTGTGGAGCCAGGTCGTCGATCACATCGGCACCAAACTCGGCGAAATCGACTCTGACAATGCCGAAGACTATGCCGCGGCCGCCGATGAATATGAAGACAAGATTGCAGCCGCGCATGACAAAGCGGCTAAGGAACTCGAAAACGCCTCCCCGCGCGTCCTCATCACCGGCCATGACGCCTTCAACTACTTCGGCAAGACCTTCGACTTTGAAGTCCAAGCCACCGACTTCGTGACCACCGAAGCCACCAAGTCCGCCACTGAGATCTCCGAGCTCGCGGATACGATCGCGGAGAAGAAGGTCCCCGTTATCTTCCAAGATAACCAGGCGAACCCACAGGCCATCACTTCTCTCAAGGAAGCCGTAGAAACCCGCAACTGGACAGTCACCATCTCGGATGAAGAGCTCTTTGCCGATACCCTCGGCCCGGAAGCCCCAACCGATACCTACCTCGGAGCCTTCGAACATAACGCTAGCGCCGTGGCGAAAGCACTAAGCTAATGCTCAGCGTAGGAAACCTCACCGCCGGCTATCCCCGCACGCCGGTGCTTCACGACGCCTCCTTCACCCTCACCCCCGCGACTATCACCGGGCTGGTGGGTGCGAACGGGTCGGGAAAGTCTACTCTGGTCCGCACGCTGGTAGGGCTCCTTCCGCCTCTAGCCTGCGGGTCGATGACCTTCGATGGCGTCGATCTGGCACATTTTCGGCAGCGTCTCGGATATATGCCACAACATGCGGATATCGACTGGAATTACCCTGCCACCGCCTTCGACATCGCCCTGATGGGCCGCACCGCCGGGCTGCGCTGGTGGCAGTGGCCCAGCCGCGCTGACAAAGACGCCGCTCACGCCGCGCTTTCCCGCACCGGAATGCAGGCACACGCGCAGCTGCCGATTTCCGCCCTGTCTGGTGGTCAGCGCCAGCGCGTGTTGTTGGCGCGCACGCTCGTTAGCGAGCCGGAATTCATCATCCTCGACGAGCCCTTCGCTGGTGTCGATGCCGCGAGTCAGCGCGCCATCATGGATGTACTCAAGGAACTGCGCGAGAACGGCGTGACCATCCTGCTGGTGCATCACAACCTGGCGGAGGTCGCCGACTTTTGCGATGAGGTCCTCATGGTCGGCCACGGCCGGCTCATTGCTGCTGGCCCCACCGAGCAGGTACTTACCGAGTCCGCCATTGCCGACATGTTTTCCCTGCCATCATGAACCCACTCGAGCTTCTTCAGAACTACACCTATACCCAGGCACTCCTGGGCACCGTGCTCATCGGTGGCTGCGCTGGCGCGCTAGGCCCACTGGTATATGTTCGCCGCACCAGCCTGCTGGCCGATGCCATCTCGCATTCTTCCCTGCCTGGACTGCTCACCGCCTTCCTCGTGGCCACCGCCATTGGCTGGGACGGGCGAAATGTCTGGCTTCTTTCTTGCGGCGCCCTGCTCACCGGAACCCTCGCGGTGGGGTGCATTCACCTCATCCCGCGGTTAACTCCCCTGGGGCAAACCACTGCGATGGCGGCCACGCTAACCACATTTTTCTCGGTCGGAATGCTGCTCATGCAGTATATTTCCCGCCGACCATTGCCTGGCAAGGCCGGAATCCAGGATTATTTGCTGGGAAATGCCTCCACGCTCACTCGCGCGGATGTACGGTCCACACTCATCATCGGTGGCTGCGTGCTGCTTTTTCTTTTCCTCATTCACACCCGGCAGGCCGCAGTCACTTTTGATTCAAGTTTTGCCCAGGTAGCCGGCATCCGCACCTCGTTCCTCAACGCGGCTAGTTTCTTCGCCCTCACCGCCATCACGGTGCTCGGCGTCAAAGTCGTCGGCGTAGTGCTCATGGTCGCCGTGGTCATCAGCCCTGCCGCCGCTGCCCGCCCCTGGACCACGCGCTTGCTACCTTTCATCGCGCTCTCCGGGTTCTTCGGCGCGGCCACCGCTGCTCTCGGCTGCTATGTCTCCATTGCGCACGGCCCGCTGCCCACCGGTCCGGTCATCGTCCTGGCTCAG
Source organism: Corynebacterium sp. HMSC056F09 (assembly GCF_001815785.1). Lineage (NCBI taxonomy): Bacteria > Bacillati > Actinomycetota > Actinomycetes > Mycobacteriales > Corynebacteriaceae > Corynebacterium > Corynebacterium sp. HMSC056F09. Next base: position 78,285 of record NZ_KV821968.1, on the reverse strand, counting down.
GCGGCGCTCGTCACTATCAGCCTCACCAGTAGAAAGCTAGCCTCATGACCCTCGCCGCGACCGCTTGTCTCCTTGCCGTTCTGACGGCCTTGGCCTGTGCTATCCCCGGCACCTTTGTTGTCCTCAAAGGCCAGGCCATGCTTATCGACGGCATCGGCCATGCCGTCCTTCCCGGAATTGCCGTCGGCTACCTCTTTACCGCAGATCTAGATTCACCCATCTTGCTCGTTACCGCGGCCGCTGGCGCCTTGGTGGTGGCGTTGGGAACTGACGCACTACAGCGCAGCCCGCTGGTGACTGCTGATTCCGCCCTCGGATTGGTCTTTCCCGCCCTGTTTGCCGCCGGAGTCATCCTGATTTCTACGCACATGAGCCACGTGCACCTTGATGTCCACGCCGTTCTCGTCGGTGATCTCAACCTCGCGGCCTTCTCCAATCCCAACTATTGCTACATCATGGCCGCAGTGCTGGGTATCAATGCTCTCTTCCTCGCCCTTACACTGCCGCGTTTATCCGCCACGACTTTTGACGCCGATTTTTGTGCCGCACGCGGGGTGCCCACGCGCGTTCTTCACATCATATTTATGACCGTGGTTGCCTGCACCGCCACCGCCGCCTTTCACGCTGCCGGTGCCATGCTGGTCATCGCTCTCATGGTATTCCCGACGATGACCGCGCGGCTGCTTACTCAGCGCGTGCCCACGCTGGTGTTGACCGCCTGTGGCGTTGCCGCTATCAGCGCGGTCGTGGGATTTTGGGTTGCCTATGTCCTTGACGCGGCTACCTCTGCCGCAATGACAGTCACCAATGCCGTTATTTTCGTTGCAGTGCTCATCATCTACCGCTTTCGCCAACGCACCAGCTCATTGCCGCAGCACACCACACCAGTGGCACAATAGTGAGCATGTCTGCCTATTCCGCCACTCCTGCCGATTGGCTCCAGGGTGCTCGCCCGCACACCTGGGCCAATGCCTTTGCTCCCGTTATCGCTGGTACCGGTGCCGCTGCCGCGGCCCACGGCCTGCACTGGGGCCGGGCGTTGCTGGCGCTCATCGTGGCCTGGGCGCTTATCATCGGCGTGAACTACGCCAACGATTACTCCGATGGCATCCGCGGCACCGATGATGACCGCACCGGCCCCCAGCGGCTTACCGGCGGCGGGCTGGCTAAGCCGCAGCACGTCAAATTCGCCGCCTTCGCTTGCTTCGGCGTGGCCGCCATTGCGGGAATTTCGCTCTCCCTGGCTGCCAACGCCGCCTGGTTCATCCTCGTCGGCGCCGTGTGTATCGCCGGCGCGTGGTTCTATACCGGTGGCAAGAACCCCTACGGCTACCGTGGATTTGGGGAAATCGCCGTCTTCGTTTTCTTCGGGCTCGTCGCTGTCCTAGGTACCGAGTACACGCAGGCCGGCCGCATCACGTGGACGGGCCTTGCCTTGGCCGTGGGTGTCGGCGGTATGAGTGCGGCGGTAAACCTGGCCAATAACATCCGGGACATCCCCTCCGATAAGTCCACCGGCAAGATCACTTTGGCGGTGCGCCTGGGTGATAAAAAGTCCCGCACGCTATTCATGACCCTCTTGCTGCTGCCGGTACTACTCACCATCGGCCTAGCCTTCGATTCCTGGGCCGCGCTCGCTTCGCTGCTCTACTTCCCCCTCGCGCTGGGTGCTATCCGCACCGTCAACCGCGGCGCACGCGGCCCGAAACTCATCCCAGTACTTGGCATGGCCGGCCGCGCGATGCTGGTGTGGGCGGTTATCAACGCTGTAGCGCTGGCTCTGGTTTAACCACCGATTTAGCGGCCAGCCAGCTCCTCTTGGACCCACTTCTTGTGGGCCTTGCGCTGCGCGGAGTACTCCGCCAGCGTCTGAGTGGCTTCCATGCGCCACGTGGAGAAGATCAGCATGGACAGCGGCAGCGCCACAAACAACGCCAACAGGGCGGAGACCAGCAGCGGAAAGGTCCCGAGAACCGCCATGGCCAGCAGCTGAATCACCGCGGTGAGCACAATGAACAGCACCACGCGGGCAGCCCCGTACTTCCACAAAGCGACGCGGGAGCGGCGCTTGAGGGCCGGATCCGGCTGGGGTGGTTCGGGGTTCTGCGAGGTGTTGATGGTGTTTTCTGTCTGACTCATAATTCTCACTTTTGCTTTGCGGGCATTCCGTAGAATACAACGCATGGGTCGATTGATACTACTACTCTTGTTTGTCCTCGCGGCGGTCCTCGTATGGAAGGCCTTTGGTCCGTCGAGTTGGAATAAGAAGGTGCAGCAGACACAGCAGCCGCAGCGCCCCGCAATCAAGGGCCCAGACGATGACGAAGAGTTCCTGTGGAACCTAGAGAAGCAGCGCTTCAAAGAGCGCCGCGCCAGGGAGCGGGAGGCAGAGCGCCAAGAAGAAGAGCGCCGCCGTCGCTCACAGGGTTCACAAGGTTCCCAGAAACCCAAGGCCCCCGAGGACAAAGACAATAAAGCCGACGAAGCCTAAGCCTTCGGCTCGAAGGTCATCTCAAGGCCGAGGGCCTCAGCCACCGCAATCACCTTTTCCCAGCGCACGCCAGAGCCGCCGTGCTCGATGGTGTGCAGCGTGGAGCGCGAAATCCCGGCCTTCTCAGCCAGCTCCTGCTGCAAGATACCGAGTTCTCGGCGGCGCTGCGCAAAGCCCTCACCGAGAGCGATGAGCTGCGGGTTATCGCCCGCCGGCTTGCCCTGTTTGTGCCGCGGCTTAGGGGTATCCGCCATTTAGTTCAGCCCCGCATAGGAGTGCAGGCCGGAGACAACCATGTTGATGAAGAACAGGTTGAAGATCATGAGCAGCATCGCCGCGATGTTGATATACGGCGCGGCCTTGCGGAAGGCCGGCGTCGCGCGGGCGTGCAGGTAGGCGGCGTAGAGGATCCAGGTGGCGAAGGATACGGTCTCCTTCGGGTCCCAGCCCCAGTAGCGTCCCCATGTGGACTCGGCCCAAATAGCGCCCAGTACAATACCCAGGCCCAGAGTCGGCAGCGTCACCACGCCCAAGCGGTAGGCCAAGCGGTCCAACTTCTTAGCAGAAGGAAGCGGGCGGGCAAGCGCACCAAAGAAACCGGACTCACTGCCCTTCGGCTGGAACTCACGCAGCACGCTGAGCAAAGAAGCGATACCGGAGACCACGCCGATGGACGCACCCAACGAGACCACAGTGACGTGGATGGGCAGCCAGTGAGACTGGAGTGCCGGAACCACCGGAGCGGATTCCGCATAGAGCTTGGTGGAGCCGTAGAACATCAGCGCCAGAATCGGCGTGAGCAGCCACGGCCACAGAGTGCGCCATTCCTTGCGCTGCATGGCGATGGTCGCCACCACCATGGCGCCGGCGGTCACCATGAGCACGTACTCGTAGAGGTTGCCAAACGGGAAACGCCCCGTGGCCAGGCCGCGCAGCACAATGGCCGCCAAGTGTAAGGCGATACCCAACCACAGGAGCATCTGCGTCATGCCGCCGAGCTTGTCGGCGTTCTCCCGCTTCTTCGACAGATCCGCGTCTAGGTCAGCATCGGGGCCAGTGCTGGCTGTCGGGGGGACGTCGCCAAGCGCGGCACTGTCTGCCGAGGCCCCCACGCTAGCGAGTTCGCGCTGCTGCGCCACAGCAGTCGTGCGGGAGCGCATCGCCTCGATGATGCTGTGCATCCGGCCGTAGTAGACCAGGGACAACACCAAGGCGAGAGCATAAACGACGAACGCGGTTTGCACCGCGATGTCGGAAAAGTTGGACAGATTTTGATCAACCTGCATGAGTGGGAAACCTTGCCTTCACAATCGTGCCTACACCGTGCTTCACGCACGAGGCTGCATGAGCGGAGAGATTTATGGTGCTCATCAGAGTACCCCCCTTCAGCGGGAGTATCCAACTTTTGACGGATAGCTTTCTCACCTTTAGTCGGCGGAGTAGAGTTCGTCCTCCTCCACCTCATCGGGATCCGGCAGTTCCAGGAGCTCGCGGTGCAGCTTGTGGAATTCCTCAGACCAGCCCGCGCGGTCGGTGCGGGCAAGACCGCCCATCTCAATATCGGTGCCACCATTGGCCCCCGGCCGGATGCGCACCCACACGCGGCGGCGCTTGATCACCAGCGAGCCAACCAGGGATACCAGCATGACCAGCGCGGACACGAGAACCCAGCTCTGGAAGGGGTCATAGGAAACCTGGTAGTTCGCAAACTCGGAGGCACCGTCGAAGGTGATCTTCGTGCCGTCGTCCAGCGTGACCGATTCACCCTGGTTCAGGTTGACGCGGTCGATCTTCTGCAGCTGGCCCGTGTGGACCAGGTTGGAATCGAGGGAGAAGAGGGACTGCGGGGTACCCGTGTCCAGGCCGGCATCGCCGCGGTAGATATCGATAGCCACGGCCGGATCCAGCATCGCCGGGTAGGAAGACTGCAACAGCTTGCCGCTCTCGCCGGACCACTCGGCGGTCGGGGCAAACAGGCCCTGGATGGCGATCTGGTTCTGGCGGCGCTCAAACAGGTCCGGGTACATGCCCGCCGGCGGGTCGAAGCGCATCACTCCCGACGAGAGGAAGAACGTGGTGTCAGTGGGCTGAAATTGGATGGTCTGCGTGCGCTTCTCACCGTTAGGCCACTCCACCGTCATGGTCGGCGCAAAACCGTGGCCCTGCAGGTAAACGCGGTTTTTGTCAATGCGCAGCGGGTGATTGACCTGCAGCTGGTAGTCCTCCCAGGTCTCCGGGTCCGTGAAGATGTCGTCGCCGGCGGCATAGGACACGTTCGAGGTGAACATCTCCGCCTGGCCATTGGGCAGGTAGTCCGCGGTGAAGTCGTGGGCCAAGAAGCAGAAGGGGTGCAGGCCGGTGCCGTCGAATAGCGGGCCGGCGCGGAAGGAGTCATAGACGGAGGTGGAGGTGTTGCAGAACTCCGTGGATTGCGCCTGCTCTTGGGTCTGCCCCTGGGAGTTCTTCTCCGTGACCACGATGACCTGTCCCTCGTAGTGCACCAGGCGCCCGGCTGCCATGGTGAGCAAGATTGCCACCAACGCGATGTGGAAGATGAGGTTGCACAGCTCGCGGGCATAGCCGCGCTCCGCGGAGAAGGATTGCGCACCCGCGCGGTCCTTCTCGGGCGAGACCTCGGAGACCCGCCACTTCTTCAGCATGGTTGTGGTGGCCGCTGCGATCTCCTCCGGGGACTTTTCCGAATGCCCGGTGGCGTTGAGCGGCATCTTTTCCAGATACTTCGGCGCGCGCGTCGGCGGTGTGCGGTAGGCCTTGTAGTGATCCCAGGAGCGCGGGATGATGCAGCCCACCAAAGAAATCATGAGCAGGACGTAGATGGCCTGGAACCAGACGGAGGAGAAGACGTCAAAAAGCTGCAGCTTGTCGTAGATCTCCGCCACCTTGCCATTGGTCTCAATGAAGTCATTGACGTTGGATTCATTGAGCGAGCGCTGCGGCAAAAGTGATCCGGGGATGGCGGCGATGGCCAGCAAGAAGAGCAGCGCCAGCGCGGTGCGCATGCTGGTCAGCCAGTGCCAGGCCTTGCGGATATATCTCACGAAAAATCTCCTTTACAGCAGCGTCGCGCCATAGGACACGGTCCACTGGCGGATGGCGTTGATGAAATCTCCCCACAGCCCGGTCAGCAGCGCCAGGCCGACGAGGATCATGGCGATGCCCCCGAGAATCTGGATGGTCCGGGAGTGCTCCCGCATCCAGGTCACGGTGCGCATGGCCTTAGCGGAGCCCAGTGCCACGAGCAAGAAGGGCAGGCCCAGGCCCAGGCAGTAGCCAATAATGAGGATGGTGCCGCGCAGCGCGGTGGTTCCCTCGGTGCCGGCGGAGACAGACAGGATGGCAGCCAGCGTGGGGCCCAAGCACGGGGTCCAGCCCAGGGCGAAAACCCCGCCGAGCAGCGGCGCGCCCAGCCACGTGGTCCAGCGCCGCGGCGCCATGCGCGTGTCCTTCTGTAGTACCGGCACCACGCCCATGAACACCACACCCATGAGGATGGTGATGACACCGCCGGCGCGCATGAGGGTATCCGCGTTGAGCGTCAGCGCCGAAATGGCGCCGAAGACTGACACGGTGGCTAGGACGAAAACGACGGTAAAGCCCAGCACGAAGAGTGCTGCGGCACCGACGACGGCCCAACGCCGGCGCTTGCCGACGCCCACCCCCAACTCCTCGTCATAGCTCACCTCACCGCCGACCACGGAGGCGAGGTAAGAGATATAGCCAGGAACCAGTGGAACCACACAGGGTGAGGCGAAGGAGACCAATCCGGCCACGGCCGCGGCGAGCACTCCGATCAGGAGCGGGCCGGACACGGCGGCATCGGCAAAGCTTTGCCCCATACCGGCAGCGGCAAGGATCACTGTTCTTTCTCCAGCTCGTCGACGACCTCGAGGACATCCTTCTCCGTGATCTCCGTCAGGAAGACCGCGGCGGGGCGGTGCTGCTTATCCAGCACGATGGTGGTGGGCACCACCGAGGTAGGCACGCCACCGAGGGCCGCAGCCGTCTTGAAGGGCGGGTCGTAGATGGAAGGGTACTCCAGGCCATTATCGGCCATGAAGTCCCGGGAGATCTCCGGGTTGAAGTCCTTGACGTTGATGCCAAGCACGGTGCCTACCTTGCGCTTCTGCAACTCCGCGTGGATGGCCTGGAGGTCATCCGATTCAGAGCGGCACGGCGCGCACCACTGGCCCCAGGAGTTGAGGACAACGATCTGGTCTTTGAAATCCGAAAGCTTGATCGTCGTGGACTCATCCCGCAGGTCCTCACCGGAGAAATCCTTGAGCGGCTTGCGGTCCTCCTCCGCATAGCGGATGGTGGTCTGCCCGCCGGGCGAGATGAACTCGAAGGTGCCGCCGGAAGCCACGGCGTTCTGCGCGTTTTCCTCGCTTTGCGCACAGCCTGCCAAGGCAAACACAGCAAGGACACCGGCCGCGGCGGCGCGGATAGTTCTGCGTCCCATTAGATGTCCTGCGCCGGTTCGGAGTAGAAGATATCGATGATCTCGCGGTCGCGGTAGACCAGCGAGGTCACCGAGGCCAGGTCGCATTCGCGGTCCCACGGCGCGTGGGCCAGGCGCTTGCCCAACACGGTGCGCTGCACCATGACGATAGGCAGCTGGTGGGACACCACGATGGCCTCGTGTCCCTCAGCCTTGGAACGGGCACGCTCGGCGGCATCCATCATGCGCGCGGCGATCTCCTCGAAAGGCTCGCCCCACGAGGGCTCAAGCGGGTTGACCATGAGCGGCCAGCGCTGCGGGTTCCACAGCTGCGAGTTCCAGCCCTTGGTGCGCAGGCCCTCGAAGCGGTTACCGGACTCGATGACGCCCTTGTCGACGTCCACCTCCAAGCCCGTCACCTTCGCAATCGGCATCGCGGTTTCCTGCGCGCGCTGCAACGGCGAGGCCGCCAGGTAGGTCACGTCATGGCCTTCGAAGGCTTTCGCCGTGCGTGCGGCCATGGAATGCCCACGGGAGGACAAGTGATAGCCCGGGATGCGCCCGTAGAGGATCTTATCCGGGTTATAAACCTCGCCGTGGCGGACGAAGTGGACGATGGTGGTGGACATATGCCTGTGTCTATCCCCTCAACATGGTTGGTTTATTGCGGGCGCTGCGCGCTGGCAGCGGCCTGGGCGGCAGGCTTGAGAGCTGCCTCGATTACCTCAAAATCATTGTCCGTGAGCGCGTCAGAGACAAACCAGGTCTCGAAGGCTGACGGCGGAACGTACACGCCGCCTTCCAGCAGTGCGTGGAAGAAGGGAGCGAAACGCCAGGTATCGGCTGCCTGCATATCGGCGAAGTTACGGCCCTGGCCCTCGGCGAAGCGGATGGAGAACATCGTCTCCGCGCGCTGGATGTGGTGTGCCACTCCGGCGGCGCTCAGTGCCTCGGTGATGAGGCCGGTCAGGCGGTCCGCGTTGGCCTGCAGGCGCGGGTACAGCTCTTCGTTGGCCAGCTCCAGGGATGCCAGGCCAGAAGCCATCGCCACCGGGTTACCGGACAGCGTGCCTGCCTGATAGACGGGACCGGCAGGTGCCAGCGAGGCCATGACGTCGGCGCGGCCGCCAAAGGCGGCTGCGGGCAGGCCACCGGAGACCACCTTGCCGAAGGTCACCAGGTCACCCGCTACCCCATCGACGCCGAACCAGCCCTTGTAGGAGGTGCGGAAGCCGGTCATGACTTCATCGAGGATGAGCAGGGCGCCGTCGGCATGCGCGATCTCCTTGAGCGCCGCGTTGAAGCCCTCCTCCGGGGCCACGGTGCCCATGTTGCCGGCGGCTGCTTCCGCAATAATGCAGGCGATCTCTCCCGGGTGCGCGGCAAAGGCCTCGCGGACGGCGTCGAGATCGTTGTAAGGGACAACGATGGTATCTGCGGCCGAAGCGCCGGTCACGCCCGGGGAATCCGGGAGCGCGAAAGTGGCTACGCCGGAGCCAGCCGACGCCAACAGCGCATCCACGTGGCCGTGGTAGCAGCCTTCAAACTTCAGGACCTTGGCGCGGCCGGTGAAACCGCGGGCCAAGCGCACGGCGGACATGGTGGCCTCGGTACCGGAGTTAACCAGGCGCACCTGCTCCACGGCGGTGCGCTTGACGATGTGCTCCGCCAGCAGCGTCTCGCCCTCGGTCGGGGCGCCGAAAGACAGACCGTCGGCAGCCGCCTTCTGCACTGCCTCCACGATGGCCGGGTGGGCATTGCCGTGAATCATCGGGCCATAAGAGCTGACCAGGTCGACGTACTCATTGCCGTCGATATCCCAAAGGCGGGAGCCCTCACCGCGAGCGATAACGCGGGCTTGGCCGCCCACGGATCCGAAGGCGCGGACCGGGGAATTCACACCGCCCGGGGTGACCTTGGTGGCGCGCTCGAACCACTCGGCGGACTGGGACGTATTCTGCTGGTTTAGCTGGCTGGAGTTAGGCATAGCCCACATTGTATCGGTTTTAGCCCTATACAAAAGTTGGAGTCCCCTCGTGTCTTGCAGCCTCCTCTCCACCACCTCGCGAGCACCCTGAGCGCGCTCGCGCTGCGCACCCGCCATGGGAACGCTATGCTGGCAGCACACTGTTGATTCTGCCTTTCTTTAATTAAGCGCTGGGGTGCGCTGTGGGAGGCACTACTTAAGGGGGATTCCCATGGCATCGCGCCGTATTCTTGTCATTTTTGCTTGCCTTCCGCTTTCTGCCTGCGCTGCCACGCAGGCAGAACCTGCTCCGCGAGCCGAGCCCAACCCCACCACCTCGGCCCAGCTGCCTTCCTGGAAGCCTGATGCGGTACCCCAGCCGGTCAACCGCTTGGGTGACACCACCTCCATCGCGCCAGCTCCGGCTGAACCGGAACCTACGGCCGAAGCACCAGCTCCCGCACCCGTAGTAGCCGAAACACCCACGCCACGCGTCGAAGTAGAAACCGTCACCGTCCGCGCGCCAGCGCCCGCACCAGCACCGGCGCCACGCCCGGCCCCACCGCAGCGGCCCAAACCCAAGCTAGAACTGCCCGAGCCTCCGCAGATTCCCCTCCCGCCGGAAGTCCAGGAGGGTCTCGATCAGCTACCCAAACTGCCGCCTTTGCCGAAGGCGGAGGAGATCTACATCGATGTGCCCTTCTAAAAGTCAGATGCCACATACGTTTCGATCAAATAGTGGCAGAAAATCACCCATTTTCGGGACCTTAATTGATCGAAACGTCACCAGACCTCATAGCCTCGCACCATCTAAGGGTAGACCCTGATCTACCTCCTATATTCCCCCCACTGCGCATGACAAGACACATGCCCGAGAGTTAATCTGAACCCGATTTCAATGACGGCGTTAACCTGACAGTAAGGGATTCATGAATAAGAAAGCTCTCGGCATCACTGCTGGCGCTATCGCTGCGGTTCTCCTCGCAGGCGGCGGTGGAATGTACGCACTAACCAGTGGGTCTTCCGATATTCAGCTCACCGCAACCGATGTCACGAAAACCACCAAAGAAGACCTGATCAGTTCCGTCTCCGCCTCCGGAACGGTTTCTGCCGAGCGCGAACTCTCACTGACCACCTCGCTGACCGGCCCCATCCAGTCTTTAGACGCGAAGGTGGGCGATCGCGTCGAAGCCCAACAGTTGCTCGGCCGCATGGACACCACCGAAACCGAGCGCGAGCTCGAGGCCCAGCGCACCTCCCAGGAGGCCAGCAAGCTCGAGGCCGTCCACCAAATCGAGGATGCCCAGCTCCAGCTGCGCCAGCTTCAGGATTCCCTCGACCAAGGCCTCAACCCCGAGGTCAACAGCGCCCAGTCCGCCGTGAACTCGGCGCAGACCGAGTACGCCGAGGCACAGCGCAAGCTCGATGATGCCCTCGCTGCCAAGGGCGACCGCCCCGAGATTGCCGAAGCCCGCGCCGCCGTCGAGCAAGCACGCTCCGGGGTGCGCGATGCTGAGTCCAAGTCTTTCCAGTCCGCACTGGCCTCCCTCGGCACCGCCACCGAAGATCCTTCCGGAATCAACACTGCCAGCGCTTTCTTGAGCTACCTCGATTCTGACGAGGCCGTGCAGGACTCCGAGCGCCAGCTCAAGCAGTCCGAGGAATCCTATGGTCGCGTCCTCCGCGGCATCGACCGCGAGCTAGGCGAACAACAGCGCGCCACCGCCGCCTCCTACCAAGCGGTTGCCGATGCCGAACGCGCGCTGCAAGCCAGCAACCTCGCCATCGAACAGCAGATTTCCTCCCAGTCCCAAGCGGTGAACCACGCGGTGGAATCGGCGGCGTCGGCAAGCGCGAACAACGCCAAGGAAAATGGGCCACTGGAGTACCGGCTCTCCCAGGCCGACCTGCGCTCCCCACTGGCGGGAGTCATCACCGCCGTCAATGGCGAAGCCGGTATGCCCGCCGAAGGCCCCATCCTCACCGTGGCGGATGACTCCTCCCTGTTGGTGAAGTCCACGGTCAAGGAGGGCGATATCGCCCGTATCAAGGTCGGCGATGAAGTTTCGTTCACCTCGCCGTCGAGCCCCGGCAAGGAGTTCAAAGGCAAGGTCACGTTCATCTCCCCCACCGCTGAGCAGCCCGACGCCGAGGCTGGCGCAGGCGGCGGGTCCGGCAAACCAACTGGCTCCTCCAAGCCCGAATTCCCAGTGCACATCCGTGTCGATGGCAACCGCGAGGGGCTGCGCCTCGGTTCCACCACGAAGGTAAAGATCATTACGAAGAAGGACAAGAACGTCATCACCGTGCCGCTCTCCGCCATCTATGAAGAAGGCGGCAAGAAGAACGTCCTCGTCGTCGACAACGGCACGATCCAGGCGCGCGAGGTCAAGGTCGCCAGCGAATCTGATTTCTCCGCCGCCATCTCCTCCGGCCTCAAGGAGGGCGAGACCGTCATCAGCCAGGCGGATACGCACAAGGACATGGTCGGCATGTCCGCCTCCGTCGATGGATCCGATGCTGCGGAAGAGAACGCATGAGCCGCCTCATTGAGATGCGGGGAATCGTCAAACGCTTCAACGAGGGCCTCGACAGCGAGCTGACCGTCATCCCGGGCCTCGACTTCAGCGTGGAGGAGGGCGAGTTCGTGGCCGTCGTTGGCCAGTCCGGATCCGGCAAATCCACGCTGATGAACATCATCGGCTTGCTCGACCGTCCCACCTCCGGCGAATACCAGCTGGCAGGCGTGGATGCGCTGGCGCTTGGCGACGACAAACTAGCCTCCTTCCGCGGCCAAAAAATTGGTTTCATCTTCCAGAACTTCAACCTGATCGGCCGCATGTCCGCGCTGAAGAACGTGGAGATGCCCATGGTCTATGCGGGCGTTTCGGCCCACGAGCGCACCCAGCGCGCGGAAGAGCTTCTGGAGATGGTCGGTATGAGCGACCGCATGAACCACCTGCCCAATGAGCTCTCCGGTGGTCAGAAGCAGCGCGTGGCGGTGGCCCGCGCCTTGGCCAACCAGCCGGAGATTCTCCTAGCGGACGAGCCCACCGGCGCGCTGGATTCGCAGACCGGCCGCATGGTCATGGACCTCTTCCACGAACTGCACCGCACGCATGGAAAGACCATTTTGTTTATTACCCACAACCCGGAATTGGCTGATGAGTGCAGCCGCACCGTCACGATGAAGGACGGTGTGCTGTCATGAATTTCGCTGAATCCACCAAGATGGCGCTGACCAGCCTGCGCACCAACAAGATGCGCTCGGCGCTGACGCTCTTGGGCGTCATCATCGGCATCGCCGCGGTCATCGCCATCGTCACGCTCGGCCACTCCTTGCAGGCTTCCGTGCAGAAAGACTTGGACAAGGTCGGCGCCAATAACTTCACCGTCCAGGTCAAGGAGCGCCCTGAGGAGGGCGAAGAGGAAGAAGCCGATGATCCCTTCATGGGCGGCGGCTTTGTCGAGGACGAGTCCTCGATGCTCACCCCGGACATGCTGGACCGCGCCAAGGAGGTCTTGGGAGATCAGATCGCCGGCATCAATATCGGCGAGTACAGCTCCTATTCCGGTGCCCTCGTGGTCGAGGGCACGTCCGGGGAGGAGACCGCCAACCTCCTCGTCCGCCCGACCAACCCGGACTATGTCTCAGGCTCGTCCTATTCCATCGTGGCCGGGCGCTTCCTCAGCGAGGATGATATCGACTCCAGCCGGGCAGTAACGATGCTGGATAAGGAAACAGCCACCAAGCTTTTCGGCGCCCCTGAAGACGCCATTGGCCAATACGTAAGCTTTGAAAGCCAGGAGGCCTCCCCGATTGAGCTCGCCGTTGTCGGCGTTTTTGAAGAGCCCCAAACCGGACCTCTGGTGGGCGGTGGTCCCAGCCAAACCGCCTTCGTTCCTTACCCGCTGGAGGCCGAGTTCTCCGATTCCCCGGGTGCTGGCACCGCGTTCAGCGAAGTCACCGTTCGCGGCAACCCGGATTTGGACAAGGCCGCGGTGGCTAGCAACCTGCAGCGCGTCTTCGATAGCTACTACGAGGACAACCCTGACTACATGGTGAAGGTGTCTGACTTCAGCGATGACCTCGCATCCTTGAACCAGATCTTCACCACGATGAGCTTGGTGCTCGCGGCTATCGGTGGCATCTCGCTGCTCGTCGGCGGCATCGGCGTGATGAACATTATGCTCATCACCGTCACGGAGCGCACCCGCGAGATTGGCATCCGTAAGGCGCTTGGCGCACGCCGCCGCGATATCCGTATCCAGTTCATCACGGAGGCCATCGTGGTCTGCCTCATCGGCGGTCTCATCGGCATCGCCATCGGCACCGCCGCCGGCATGGCGGGCGCGGCCGCCATCGGCTCACTCGTAGCGCCGCCGCTGTGGGCGGTCATCCTCTCACTGCTCTTCTCGCTGGCTATTGGCCTCTTCTTTGGCTACTACCCCGCGGGCAAGGCCGCGAAGCTGGACCCGATTGAGGCGCTGCGCTACGAATAAGTGTCGCGTCGTCGTTTCAAACGACGGCGCCCCCTAATGCACCACCTTCAGCCCCACGATCCCACCAATAATCATGGCGAGGAATAGCACCTTCCATACCGTGGCCGCCTCGTGCCCGGCGGCGAAGGAATAGATGACGGTGACCACCGCGCCCACGCCGGCCCACACCGCGTAGGCCGTGCCCACGGGGATAGACTTCATGGCCCAGCCCAACCCGCCCATCGAAATGGCGCAGGCAACGAAAAAGACCACCGAGGGCCACAGCCGGCTGAAGCCCTCCGACTTATCCAGCGCCGCCGCCCACACGGCCTCGAAAGCACCAGAGAAAATCAACACGAACCACGACATGGCCAGCCCTTTCTGGCCGTCTTGTCGCGTCACCGGGTACGGCTCCCTCGTCCGGGGCTCGCATAAATCGCGGCGAGCCTGCCCACAATAATGGCACACTGGGCGGCATGAAGATTGCATTTCTAGGTACTGGCCGCATGGGCACTGAACTCGCCCGACACCTCCTCAAGAACCATGAGCTCACCGTGTGGAACCGCACCGCCGAGCGCGCGCAGCCGCTGGTCGATGCCGGCGCTACCCTCGCCGATTCCCCCACCGCCGCCGTAGAAGGCGCAGAGGTCATCATTACCTCGCTCTTTGGCCCCGATGACATCCGTGAGCGAGTCATCGAGACCAATCTCATCCCGGACGGCGTGACCTGGATCGATACCACCACCGTCTCCCCTGACGCCGCTCGCGAATTCGCCGCCGCGGTCGACTCTTATGTCCACGCGCCCGTCGTTGGCTCTCTGGGCCCGGCGCGCGAGGGCAAGCTCGGCGTCTATGTGGGCACGCCTGACGACGACCGCCGCGAACTCGCCATGACCATCGCCGAGTCCTGGGCCGATGAGAACAAGCTCATCGGCGTGGAATCCGCCGCCACCGCGGCGATTGGAAAGCTCCTGGCCAACCTAGCCCTCGCCGTTACCGCCGAGGGCGTACTGGAAGCACTGCACCTCGGCGAGTCTGAGGGCCTCGATTCCGAGGTCATCCTCGAGATGCTCGACATCACTGGCCTGGCCTTTATGAAGAATATGAAGGGGCCGTTCATCACCGGCGAGCGCAACACCACTCCGGGTGACTTCACCGTGGATGCCCTGTGCAAGGACGCCAAGCTCATGGAGATGACCGCCAACAAGCCGCTGCCTGCAGTGGCCGCCGCCATCGAGCGCTTTGAGGAGCAGCAGGCCATGGGCCACGGCGACCAGGACTTCTCCTCCATCTTCGTCTTCCGCAACAAGGGCTAGGCCCGAGCGTTTAGACGGCCCGCTTTCCGACGAGCCCGCGCAGCACCTCCTCCAGCTGCGTGTTATCCCCCGTGTCCTGGCTGTGAAAGCGCGCGGCAATAAACTCCGCGCGTACGCGGCTATCACTCGCTAGCCGCTCCACATTAAGTTGGTATCCTGCCGCCGTAACCAGCGCGTCAAAGAACACCGTCTGTGTGCGGGTGTTGCCTTCTCTAAAGCTGTGCACCACATTGAGCTCGCCCCACAGCTCCGCCAGCTTGGCCACAAACTCATCAATCTCTAGGCCGCGCAGAAAATCATCCTTCGCCAGCCCCGCAAACAACTTCTCTGCTGCCTTCGTCATTTCCGGCCCCGCCGGATAGTAGGCATGCCCAGCCTTAATCATGAACTGGTCTGTAGGGGCAGTCCGCTCTTCACCCGCCCATTCATACACATCCTGAAAAAGATGTCGATGTATGTCCTTGAAGTGCGCGTAGTCAAAAGCACCTTCCAGAGGAACTATGTAAAGCTGAGCAATTCGAGCGTTGACGGCAACGGTTTCAAGATGATTCAGTCGTTCTAAGTCTGGCTCCCCAAAGGGATGTTCCTCACTTAAGAAGAGATTGCGCAGAGTCCTCGTACCTGGAATGTAGTAGTCATCCCAATTCTTTTGTCTCATCCCCCGATTCCTCCCATAACTTAATTGAGCTGGGACTTAGCCTTCGTGATAGCTTCATCGACCGTCATCTCTCCTGAAGCGACGGCACGGACAAGCGCTTCCTGCTCCGCATCCATATCGTGCCCAGCCAACAGCGATACCCCCTTGGCAAACGTCACGCTATCTTCAACGCTCTTCCCTGTTCCTACTGTGCTTGTCATGTGGGTATCCTCCCGAGTTTTCAACTACATTTTCTCTCATTTTAGCAGCTCACAACACCAATCCCAAGGGCGCTTCCCATCTCGAGAACAACGTTCAGGGCGTGCATTTTGCTAAACTTCATCAATAAGTTTTGACTATTGTCAGCCGCCCAATGCAAGGAGTTCGCCGCCCACCAATGCTTTCCATCGACGCCGATTATGGGCATTCCACGCCCCTTGGACATCTTGAGAAGGACTTCGCCCCAGGCCGCATCTATGGCCTCGCTGGGCCCAACGGTTCAGGTAAATCCACGTTACTTGCCACGCTCGGCGGTGAGCTTGCGCCTCTCGAAGGCTCAGTGGAGTGCGACGGCCGTCCCGTCGGCACGAAGGAGCAGCCGGGTGCTGTGATTACGGTAGCCGAGCCGGTTTTTCTCCCCGACCTCACCGTGGGCGAGCACCTGGACTTGATAGGAAAGGCGGCAGGGGTGGACGTCGCCAAGCTCTGCGAGCTCTGGGCGCTTGAGCCTCTCCTTCCACACCCTGCCTCGCGCCTGTCCTCGGGCCAGCGCCAGCGCGTGTTTCTGGCTGCCCAGCTGTACCAGCCGGCGCGTGCTTTGCTTATCGACGAGCCCGAGCGCCACCTCGACGCCACCTGGACCGAGTTCCTCGCAAGCGAATTGCGCTACCTAGCCGACGAGGAGAATCGCTGCATCGTCGTGGCCTCGCATTCCGACACCATCACCCAGGCCTGCGACGAGGTGGTGCAGCTGTGATGCGCGTGCTATCGCGGCTAGGTGATGGCATTTGGTACCTCATCCTCGCCGGCATCGTCTTCGGCTTCGGTTATACAGTCTGGCAAGAAGTCGGCGCAGTCCTGCCTATCATCCCGGCGCGAATCACGCTGACTGGTGTCGCTCCTATTGCCGGCATCGTGGGACTGCTCGCTCTCATCGTGTTCGCCGAGACTCTTTATCCCCTACGGGCGCTATCCCGGGAACGTTGGGTGTACGTTGATCGCCCGCGCGGCAGGCTCCGCGGCACGGACTGGATCACGTGGGCGCAGCTGATCAGCTTCGGGGTGTTGGGGCTCGGCATCTGCGTGTCCACCGGGCTATCCCCGTGGTTCGCGCTGGCAGTCCCAGCCCTGCGTTTCGTCGTGGGGTGGCGCTCGTTCACGCTGGCTTCGCTTCTCAGCGCTGGGCGCACGCGCCTGGTCGGTGGATCTGGCCTTGGCCTGCTTGATTCGGAGGTCACCTCCGATGCCATTGCGAGCCAGTCCGCCTGGATTCCTCGTCGCGCCCATGCGCCCTCCACGTTGACGGGTCTCTTCTTCCGTCGTCTGGGACGACGGTGGTACATCGGCGTCGGTGCGCTCGCGGCCCTCGGCTTGACATTGGGGTTCGCCCCACAGCTCGGGGCGCTGGCTATCGTCGGATTCATGTCCGCGTGGAGCATCGTCGGCGCGGCGGTTGGGCGCGCCGCCTCCTTCGGCCGCGTCAGCGACGATGCATGGCCAGACTGGGGCCTTCCCCTTATCGCTTCTGTGGGCACGGCGCTTCTTGGTGCCGGTGTCCTCCTCTTGGTGTGGAAGCTCTCCGCCATCGCAGTGGCGCTCATTGTTGCGGGCCTTAGCTGGGCGTCGTTTAAGCGTTCCCGCCCGGCACAGGTAGACAGCATGTCCATGCTGGACAGCGGCGGCTTCGGCGTCTCTTTCTCCCCCGAGGTGCTGCACTACATTGCCCGCGGCACTCTCGGCCTTGGCGTGGCGGCCCTTGCGCTGGGGTATTAGCCGGGGCTAGTCTTTCGGACATGAAGATTTTTTCCTAATTCGACGTCACTCTTTTACGCGACTTACTCGAAGGTGGATTTCTTCATGCCTATTTCTTTTTCTCATCTCACCGTCATCTGGCCCGACGGCACCCCTTGTTTCACGGATCTCACCGGAACGTTTTCTTCCCACTTCACGGGCTTGGTGGGGGCGAATGGTTCCGGAAAATCAACGCTAACCAAGGTGCTTGCTGGCCTCGTTGCCCCGACTTCGGGAACGGTATCCGCGGATTCAGTCCTCTATGTCGACCAGGATCTAGGCCTCCATACGTCTGACACCATCGCCGATGTCTTTGGCGCAACAGATGTCCTCAGCGCCATTGCCCGTATTGAGGCTGGCGAATACTCGGAAGAGCTCGCTGCCGCTGTTGGTGAGCAGTGGGACTTAGCAGAGCGTATTGAAGCAGCTCTCGACGCTGCGGGTATCCCCTTCCCGCTGGATCGCACTATCGGCACATTGTCGGGTGGTGAAGCCGTGACTGTGGCGCTGACCGCCGCCTTCTTCCGCAAACCGGATTTCCTGATCCTCGACGAGCCCACCAACAACCTGGACTCCGAATCGCGCCAGCGCCTGCTCGAGCTCATTCGCACCGCGCCGATGCCGGTTCTCCTCGTCTCACACGACCGCGAGCTCCTCGAGTACGCGGACAGCATTGCGGAGCTCTACCACGGAACGCTGCGCGAGTTCGAGGGAAACTACTCCTCTTACCGCGCAGCGATTGATGCCGAGCAGGATTCCGCACAGGCCAAGGTCAGGGAAACCAAGGCCAACCACCGCAAACAGATCCGCGAGCGCGCCGCTATGCAGACCCGCATCGCCCGCGATGCCCGCCGCGGCAAGAACTTCGCCGCCTCGAAGCGCAAACCCGGCATGGCCATGGGCTTGGACAAGAACCGTTCCGAGCGCTCCGCCGCTGGGCGTTCTCAACAGGCCAACGATGCAGTGTCTGCCGCCCAGTCGGCGCACGACAAGGCACAGCGCGCGCTTCGTGACGACACCCATGTCCACATCGACCTCCCCGGCACAGAGCTGCCCGCGGGCACCCGAGTGCTCGTCAGCGATCTGCTCAGCATCACTGGCCCCGAACGCGTTCGCCTCGCCGGGCCCAACGGCAGCGGCAAGACCACCTTCCTCAACCGCATTGTCCGCGGCGACGTCGAATACGCGCTGCCCTGTGGATACATCCGCCAGCGCATCGTCTTGCCTGAAGAGAAATCGGTGTTCGACATCGTGCGAGAGGCCAACCCCAGCGCCGACCCCCAGTTCCTGCGCGACCAGCTGGCCCAGATGCTCTTCATCAACGACAAGATCCACCAGCCCGTGGGACAGCTTTCTGGTGGCGAGCGCTTCCGCGTCGAAATCGCCCGCGTCCTGCTCAGCGATCCAGCCCCGCGCTTCCTGCTTCTCGACGAACCGACAAACAACCTCGATATCCCCACCACCGACTGGCTGATTGAGGTGCTCACGAGCTACCGCGGGGCATTCATCCTGGTCAGCCACGACGAGCACGTATGCGAGCGGCTAAACCTAACGCGCACTGTTCACGTGGCCTCATAAACTGAAACCTCTCTAGCGCTCATCCCCTTTTCGTTGTACAGTTTCTTGTACAAGAAGGGAGATAGCTTATGAAAACCATGTCTTACTCGGAATCGCGAGCAAGATACGCCGAGGTCCTACAGTCGGTCGTTGATGACCGTGAGGAAGTCATCATCACTCGCAATGGTCATGAGTCTGCAGTCATCGTTTCCTTAGATGACTACAACTCTCTTCGCGAAACCGCATACCTTCTGCGTTCCCCTCGCAATGCCCAGCGCCTGCTTGACTCCATCGAGAGTCTCAACGCCGGGGAAGCAACGGAGCACGAGCTCGTTGAGGAAGATTAAGCTTCATGATTCTTTCGTGGACAGAGGAAGCATGGGAGGACTACCTCTGGTGGCAAGCTCACAACAAGAAGATCCTCAAGAGAATCAATAGCCTCATTAAAGACATTGCACGAAACGGCAATGAAGGGATAGGAAAGCCCGAACCACTCAAGTTCGAGTTGGCCGGGTTCTGGTCTCGGCGAATTACCGAAGAGCACCGACTGATCTATCGCATTAAGGGCGCGACCATCGAGATTGCTGGGTGCAGATACCACTACTAGCTAGTTGACGAGCGCCTGCGCGGCAGCGCGGGCACCCGCGATGACGGCGGGCACGCCGACTCCATCAGCCCAGGCGCCGGCGGTGGCGATACCGGGGACGTCGGCAAGCTTGGCGCGGACCGCGGCAACGGTGGCCAGATGCTTTTCGTCATAGCGGGGGATGCCGCCGAACCAGCGCTGCGTGTAGATCTCCTCCACGCCGGCGGCGCGGCCGTCGAAGCCTGTGATCTTCTGCAGGTCATCGAGGGCGTAGTCCACCAGGTCATCCTCCTCCGCGCGCACGAGGGCGTCATCGCCGAAGCGGCCGAAGGAGGCGCGCACGAGGAAGCCCTCGCGCTCGTTCAGGTGCGGCCACTTATTAGAGGAGAGAGTGAAGGCCTTGGCGCGCAGGTCAGGCTCATCGGAGGCGACGAGGATGCCGGTGGCCTCCGGAAGGGAGTTGCCCTCCGGATCCGTGGCGGAGGCGAAATTGAAGCCGACAACCACAGAGGAAGCCAGCTGGACGGTGGACAGCTCCTGGGCGGCCTCGGGGGCTACGGCCTTGAGCAGGCGCGCGGTGGTCGGTGCCGGGGTGGCAAAGAGCACGCGGTCGAAGGGGCCGATAGCCCCCGGCGCGCCCTTGACCTCGAAGGCATCGCCCTTGCGCGTCACGCCGGAGACGAAGGTGTCCAGGTGGATCTGCGCACCGGACTTGTCAGCCAGGGCCTCGTAAAGCTCGGCGTAGCCGCCCTTGAAGGTTCCAAAGACGGAGCCTTCGGCCGGGCTGCGGCCGGACTCGATCTGCTTGATTGCGGCCGACAGCGTGACGGGGCCGTCCTTCGCCAGTGTGTCCAGCGTGGCCGCCAGGTGCGGAACCGTGGCGCGCAGGCCTAGGTCGTCGGCCGTACAGGAGTACACACCGCCGAGCAGCGCGGAGACCACGTGGTCCACCACGTCATCGCCGTACTGCTGGCGAACGAGCTGACCCACAGAGACATCCCCGCCGATCTCCCACTCGAAGGGCTGCTCGTTGGTGATGCGCTCGTTGGTCGCCTCGGAGAAGAAGTCCTGCGGCTCGGAAGGAATACCCATGACCCCGCCCTGCGGCAGGAAGTGCAGCTCGCCGCCGGTGTACACGCGCGGGCGCAACTCCGGATTGGGCTCCACAAAGGAATCCTGCAGGCCGAGCTCCGTGAAGAAGTCCACGGCGTCCTGGCGGCGGCGGATGAAGGCCTCCGCGCCCATGTCCGTCGGACCGCCGTTGAAGGCCACGGTGTGCAGCTTGCCGCCGATGCGATCCGCTGCTTCAAAGACGAAGATGTCGTGGGAGCCCTCAGTGTTCTGCTTGATTTCCCATGCCGCGGTGAGGCCCGCGAGGCCCGCACCGATGATCGCGATCTTCATTTAGCCCTCCTCGTGGATGATGGCGACGGCACGGGTAATGGCCTCCGCCTCCGTGGTCGGCAGCACGCCGTGGCCAAGGTTCCAGATGTGTCCACGCAGGTTGCCTGCCGCGCGGGCGGCATCTATTTCTGCCTTGATGGCGCGTACTTCCTTGCGCACCGCATCCTCGCCGGCGAACAGCAGGGCTGGGTCGAGGTTGCCCTGGAGAATGTCCGCGTTGACGCGGGCCGCGGCGGCATCCATGCTCACGCGGTAGTCCACGCCCATGACCTCAGAACCGGCCTCCGACATCGCGCCGAGCAGCTCGCCAGTCCCCACGCCGAAGTGAATGCGCGGCACGCGGCCTTCTGCGACCTTAAGGATCTGCTCCGAATAAGGCAGCACGAACTCGCGGTAATCGCGCTCATTGAGGTAACCCGCCCAGGAATCGAAGAGCTGCATGGCGTCGATGCCGGCATCCAGCTGGAGCTCCAAGAAAGAAATGATCGTCGGGGTCAGGCGCTCCATGAGCTGGTGCCAGGTCTCCGGATCGGAATGCATGAGTGCCTTGGTACGCTCGTGGTTCTTCGAGGGGCCGCCCTCAATGAGGTAGCTGGCCAAGGTGAAGGGTGCGCCGACGAAGCCGATGAGGGCCTGCTTGTCGGTGAGCTCGCTCAGAATGATCTCAATGCCTTGGCGGACCTCGGGCACATCCACGTCGAGGATAGGCAGGTTGTCCACGTCCTCCGTGGTGCGCACGGGTGCATCCATGACGGGGCCGCGGCCGGGGACGATCTCCACGCCAACGCCCGCGGCTTTGAGCGGGACGACGATATCGCTGAACAAGATGGCGCCGTCGACATCGTGGCGGCGCACCGGCTGCAGGGTGATCTCCGCGAGGAGCTCCGGCATGAAACAGGAATCCAGCATGCTGATTCCCTCGCGCACCTTGCGGTACTCCGGCAAAGAGCGCCCCGCCTGGCGCATGAACCAGACGGGCGGGCGGGAGGGCGTGTGGCCAGTAGCGGCAGCAATTAGCGGCGCATCAGACAGTCGAGACATACCGTCCATTATGAATCAAAAGTTGGAGTAGGCGCCAATCAGGAGTTTTGGGCGCGACGGGCCTTGATGAAAGCCGTTGAATCCGGGTGAAAGAGGAAGTAGATGGCCACCATGAGCGCCATCGGGATAAGCAGCAAGAGCAGCCCGCCCACGCCCGCGATCAGCGCCGCAATGCTGACGAACATGGTGTAGGCAGACACCGCGGTGATGATGCGGCGCGCCCATACTGAGCCGCTTGCCAGCTGCGCGGAGCAGGCCGCGATGATGACGGCACCCACCACGTTGGAGATGGCCGCAAAACGCGTGTTGAAGCGGATATAGTCCACCTGCTCCGGGCTGAGCTGGGTGTTCGTCACCGATGTATAGGAACCAAAGATCCCCACCATTCCGGCGGTGAGCATGACAATTGCGGCAATCACGCAGACCCAGTAGGCAATGCGCAGCTGCGAAGGCCAGGTGGAAAAGTCTTGCTCACCCTGCTTCTTAGGGCGGCGTGGGCGGCGGTTATAGTCCGCGGGACCGGGGCGCTCGCTCATCGCTTGCCGTCCTTGTTGTCTTCTTTCTCCCTGTCCTTTTCTTTATTGTCCTTGTTCTTCTTCTCGCGCTCCTCCAGGTTTTCCTGGCGGCGCTGCTCCTCCATCTCCTTGCGCATCTGGCGCAGCTGCTCCATCTCGCCGGTGTACTCGAGCACCTCTTCCTTGGTGGAGAACATCAAGCCCATCACGGCCGCCACGCCGACGAGGATCTGCACGGCACCATCGAGTAAGAAGAGCCAATCCGGCGCGCTCGCCCCGGCGGGGCTGCTGATGAAGACGATGAGCACGCGGAGGCCAAAGTAGAGGGAGAAGGCGAACCACAGGCGCCGGCCAGTACCGGCTGCCTTGGAGTTCTTGTGGATAAAGCCCAGCATGATGCCCAACAGCACCACGATGGCGAGTGAAATCAGCGAGCTAAACGCCACCGAGCCATAGCCCACGAGCTGTACGAGGGCATCGCTGACGTCCTGCCCGGACTTCTCCGCTGCGGACTCCGCCGTAGTGCGGGCCTGGGCAAAGAGCTCCTCCCTATTCAGCAGGGTCAGCACGATGCTCAAGACCAGGTGCACCACCTCGAGCACCAAGGCAACGGTCCACACCTTGAGCATGAGGGAGACGGCTTCGGTGCGCTTGGCCTGCTCCTTATCCGGCTCCGTATCCTGCTTCGCCGGCTTGTGTGCCGACGGCGTAGTGTTCGGGCTGAACGTCACGATTCTCCTTTTACTTGAGCAAGCGGGCGGCGTCCGTGGCGAAGTAGGTCAGGATCTGATCCGCGCCCGCGCGCTTGAACGCGGTCAAGGACTCCAGCATAACGGCCTCGCCATCGATCCACCCGTTCTGGGAAGCGGCCTGAATCATCGCGTACTCGCCGGAGACCTGGTATACAGCTACCGGCACGGAGGAGCGCTCGACAGCACCGGCCAGCACATCGAGGTACGGCAGGCCAGGCTTAACCATGACGATGTCCGCGCCTTCCTCGATGTCCAGGTCCACTTCCAGCATGGACTCGCGGAAATTACGCGGGTCCTGCTGGTAGGTGCGGCGGTCGCCCTCCAGGGAGGAGCCCACGGCATCGCGGAAGGGGCCGAAGAAGGCCGAAGCGTACTTGGCCGAGTAGGCCATGATGGCAACATCCTCGTGGCCGGCCTCATCGAGGGCCTCGCGGATCGCGGCAATCTGACCATCCATCATGCCGGAAGGGCTGACCATGTGCGCGCCAGCACGGGCCTGGGAGCGGGCCATATCCTGGTAGAGCTCCACGGTTTCATCGTTGAGCACGCGGCCCTGGTCATCGACCACGCCGCAGTGGCCGTGGGAGGTGAACTCGTCGAGGCAGGTATCCGCCATGACGATGAGGTCATCGCCGAATTCCTGACGCAGCTCCGCAATCGCCACGTTGAGGATGCCCTGCGGGTCCCAGGCCACGGAGCCGGTCGCGTCCTTATCCTCTTCGCGCGGCACGCCGAAGAGGTCAACGCAGGTCACGCCCGCATCGAGGGCCTCGTGCGCGGCACGCTTGAGGGAATCCAGGCTGTGCTGCTGCACGCCCGGCATGGAGGGGATATCACGGGGTTCGTTCAGACCGTCGACCACGAACATCGGGAGGATGAGGTCGGAGGGGCGCAGCGAGGTTTCCGCAACCAAATCCCTAAAAGCCGGGTTCTGACGTAGGCGGCGGGGGCGGCGAGCAATGCTCATGAGTAAAAACTCTCCTTTGAGCTACGAGAAAATTGAACTACCTTCTCGACTCTAGTCGCCCCTCTCCTGCCCGCCCAGAAGCGGTCTACGCCGTCTTCTTGCGCGAGCGGCGCTTCTTGCGCGGAGCAGGAAGGTTGCCGGCAGCGCGCAGGGCCGCGACGTGGTCAGCGAGGGCGTCGACAAGCATCGGCACGTCCGCGACCTCCGGGACCACGTCCACGCGCAGGCCCACCTCCTCGGCCGCCGCCTTGGTGGAGGGGCCAATGCAGGCGATGATGGTGCGGGTATGCGGCTTGCCCGCAATGCCGACGAGGTTGCGCACCGTCGACGGCGAGGTAAAGGCCACGGCGTCGAAGCCGCCGGTCTTGATCATGTCGCGGATCTCCGCGGCCGGCGGGGCCGCACGCACCGTGCGGTAGGCTACGACATCATCGACTTCCCAGCCCAAGTCCAGCAGGCCAGTCACCAGCGCCTCGCCGGCGATATCGGCGCGCGGCAGCAGTACACGCCCCACGGCGTCGATATCCTCAACGTAGTTGGGGAAGACCTCCACGAGGCCCTCGGCGTTCTGCTTCGTCGCCGGCGGCAACAGCTCCGGGACCATGCCTTTGGCGCGAATAGCATCGGCGGTCTTCTGCCCCACCGCAGCTAGGTGCACGCCGGCAAAGTCGCGAGCGTCGAGGCCGAGTTCCGCGATCTTCTTCCACACTGCGCTCACCGCATTGACGGAGGTGAACACGACCCACTTGTAGCGGCCCTCGACAATGCCCTTGATGGCGCGATCCATCTGCGCCGGGTTGCGCGGCGGCTCCACGGAAATAGTGGGCACCGACTGCGGAATGGCGCCGTGGCCGGCCAGGCGAGCGCTCATCGCCGCGGCCTGCTCCTTCGTGCGCGGCACCAGCACGCGCCAACCATAGAGCGAACGATTCTCCCACCAGGAGTACTTCGAGCGGTCATCAAAGCTGCGCCCCAGCGTGACCACGAGCTCGCCCGGCAACTCAGCATCGAGCTTGCCGAGTGTTCCCAGCGTGGTTTCGTGGGTGCGCTGCAGACGCGTGGTGCCGTGCACGGTGACGTACGCTTCCGTCTCCGCCGGCATCCCGCGCTCCACCAGCTCGGCGGAAATAACCGGCAGGTCATCTGCCGTGGCCTGCAAAACCAGCGGCTGCGTCGCGGTGGCCAGTGCGTCCCAGTCCGCGCCTTCCGTGATATCGGCCTCGGTATAGGTCGCACCAAGAGCAATGCCCGCGAAGGACGGAACCGTCGAGGGCAGAGACATGCCCGGGACCACCTGGAATTCCATGCCAGCGGCGGCCACGGCGGTGATCTCCGCCTTGATGGACTCACGGTTGAGCGGGTTACCGGTAACCAGACGGATCACGTCGTGCCCCTCGGCGCGCTCGAGCGCGTTACGCAGTTGCTTGACGACGTCCCCCTCGACC
Source organism: Corynebacterium sp. HMSC056F09 (assembly GCF_001815785.1). Taxonomy (NCBI): domain Bacteria; kingdom Bacillati; phylum Actinomycetota; class Actinomycetes; order Mycobacteriales; family Corynebacteriaceae; genus Corynebacterium; species Corynebacterium sp. HMSC056F09. The sequence continues at coordinate 52,657 of NZ_KV821968.1, read as the reverse complement.
TCCTCAAACACCGCCGCCGTCGGCGGTGCCGGGCGTGGCGGCTTGCGGCGCGCACCCGCTTCCTTGGCAGCGGCGCAGATGCGCTCGTACTCTTCCTCGGCGGCGTCGAGAAGCTCCTGCGGAACCGGCACCTGCTGCGCCACCATGTCACGCACGCCCTGCGAGACCCCCGGGTCGGTGACGACGTTGGCGGTCGTCTCCAGAACCTCGCGGGCGCGGACGGTCAGCAGGTCGGGATTACCTGGGCCGGCACCGACGAAGACGACTTTGCCCAGATCAGACTTACCCAGCTCAGGCTGGGTATCCGGCACGGCATTGCTCATAAGGTTCTTTTCTAGTTTGTAGATTCCGAGTGCCCCAGCGCCGAAGCGTGGCAGGCGCGGGAGTGGAGACAAGAAAGCCCCTCACTCGCGAGTTAAGGGGCCCTTAATCATTGCTCTCAATGATCGTGTGCTAGATACACACTAAAGGAAAAGGCCCGAAACCAAAAATCTACGTGCGATTACTCCGCTGCCAGTACGTCTGCAGCTCCCTGCGCGAAGAGCTCCTTGGAGACCGCGCGCCCCAATTCTTCAGCCTCGTCCGCTGCTCCTTGAGCCTGAGCGATGAGCTGGCGGGAGCCGTCGAGGGCGAAGACACCGCCACGAACGACCAGCTGCTCGCCTTCCCAGTGGGAAGTGGCAGCGACCGGCGCGGTGCAACCGGCCTCCAGTTGGGAAAGCACGGTGCGCTCGGCGCGGGTGGCGGCGGTGGCGGGGCCGTCGGCAAGCAAGGCGATGGCCTTCGCTGCCTCGGTTCCCTTGACGGCCTCGATAGCCAGCGCGCCCTGCGCAGGCGCAGGCATGAAGACCTCCGGATCGAAGACCTCGGTGGCGCGGTTCGCGTAACCCGCGCGCACGAGGCCGGCGTAGGCCAGAAGGACGGCGTCGAGCTCGCCGCTGGTGACCTTGCCCATGCGGGTATCGATGTTGCCGCGCAGCGGACGGATATCCAGGTCCGGGCGCATAGCGCGCAGCTGACTGATGCGCCGCGGCGCGGAGGTCCCCACACGTGCGCCCTCCGGCAGCTCCTTGAGGGTCAGGCCATCGCGGGCAATGAGCGCCTCACGGACGTCCTGGCGCTGCGGAACCACGAGGTCGAAACGGTCATCGGCAGCCGTGGGCAGGTCCTTAAAAGAGTGCACTGCGATCTCGCACTCGCCGCGGGCGACGGCCTCACGCAGGGCCTGGGTAAACACGCCCACGCCGATGCGCTCCACGGGAGCCATATTGACGTCACCCTGCGTGGTGACGATGTGCAGCTCAGCCTCATAGCCTTCCTCTTGCAGCCACTCTTGCACGTGGCCCGACTGAGTCGTGGCCAGGAGGGATCCTCGGGTACCGATCTTCAACATCTATGCGTCCTTTTCTTCCTTAGTGCTTTCCGCGGCTTCCATCTGCGCGGCGTCCGGCAGCTCCGCCACGTCCACGGCGACGCCGCTGCCCTCCAGGTGGAGTCCAAAAAGCTCCTGCAGTGCGGTCTCGTGGCTCACGGTGCCAGAGTTCGCCGCGAGCTGCTTCGCGCGGACCGTGGGCTCGTGCAGCAGCTTATCCGCAACGCGCTTGAGGGCGCGATTGATATCTCCCATCTGGCGCTCATCCAGCTCCGGGTGCTTCTGCTCCAGCCGCGCTACCTCGCACTGGACCAGGTTCGCGGCCCGCTTGCGCAGAGCTGAGACCGCCGGGACGACGTCGCGGACGCGTTGCTCAGAGGCATAGGCTTCCAGCTCTTCGCTGACGATGCGCCGCGCCTGCGCGTGCGGGCTGGTACCGGCGGCCAGGTCGGTATCGGCTGCCTGCAGGGAGTTGCTGAGCCTCTCGATGTTGACCAGATCGACTCCCTCGACCTCTGCCACAGCGTCATCAATATCGCGCGGCAGAGAGAGATCCACGAGCATCAGCTCGCGGTCGGCTACGTGATAGCGCTCGACGTCGGCCGCCGTAATAGTGAAGCCCTGGGCTCCCGTGGCGGAAATTGCCACGTCCACATCGCGCAGGGCCTGGGCGCGCTCCGAGAAGTCGATAACGTCCGCGTACACGCCCGCCTCATGGGCATGCTGTGCCACGCGCTCCGCACGGGCAATGGTGCGGTTCGCGATAATTAGCTGCGCACCCAGGCGCCCCGCGTGCGTTGCCGCGAGCGAGGCCATCGCGCCTGCGCCCAAGATGAGCACGCGCTTGCCCGCGAGATCTTCCCTGCCCATGCGGCTCAGCGCCTGATCAAAAGCAAAGGAGACCATGGAGGAGCCCGCCTCATCGATCTCGGTTTCGGAATGCACCCGCTTGCCGGTGCGCAGCGCGGACTGCGCCAGCGCATGGATGCGCGGGCCGACGGTTCCTTGCTCCGAAGCAAACTGGTAGGCGGTGCGCACCTGGCCGATGATCTGCTGCTCCCCTACCACCATCGAGTCCAAGCCTGAGGCCACCATCATGAGGTGCTCAGCGACGGCGTCGGCATAGCGCACATAGAGATAGGAGCGCAGCTTCTCCTCCTCCACCCCGGAAACGTCAGCGAGGTTGCGCACGACATCCTGGACCCCGGTGTGGAAAGAGTTGGTGACGGTGTATACCTCGAGGCGGTTGCAGGTGGAGATAATCATCGCCTCGCTCAGCGAGCCCGCCGACACCATGGCCCGGCAAGTGTCATTCTGCACGGTCTCGTCCATGCTCAGCTTTTCCAGCAGCGCCACCGGCGCCGACTGATGCGACATGCCCACGACGAGCACACTCATGCACAACCCTCCAGTTTTGCATCATCCCTTTGGATGACATAGATCATCCAAAAGACTACTAGTTGTCATCTCGTTTCCGAAACTCACGGAAGTGCCCACAGAAAGCTAGTCCGCCAGCGCCTGCGCTAGCTCCTCATTGTCCACTTCCCAGCAGGAGAATTCCTCTCCATCAATAACCACAACAGGAACGCGATCGCCGTATTCCATGGCCAGCTCCGCATCCTCATCGACGTTGCACACTTTAAGCTCTGCCCCAGCGTGACGGACCACCGGGGTAATCTGCTCCAGAACGCGCGCGCAGGAGCCGCACGTGGTACGCACCATCAGTTCGACGACGTGGGACATAAAGCTCTCCTCGGTAGGACGTAGAACGTTTCGCGGTTTACTATGGACACGTTAGTCCGCCCACCCTATGAAAGCTGAACGCGTGCCCCTCCCGCTCCCTCCTGGTATGCCCGATTCTCCCCGCGAGTTCCTTGCCAATTGGACCGCTAGCAGGGGAAACTTGCGCAATTTCCTGGAGCAACAGGCTTTCGCCCCGCTCGGCGAAGAGCACCAGCGTACGGCCGGTGAGGCGTCGGCAGCCGCCGCCGTGGAGCACCTCTTCGGCATCGACCTGGATGCCTTCTCCTCTGGCATCGATTCCGTCCAGGGTTCCTTCGAATCGGCGGGGTCGCGCTCCATAACCGAGCCCGACCCAGACATCCCCCAAGACGCCGGCGCTGCAGCCTTCTTTGATGTGGACAACACCTTGGTCCAAGGGTCCTCGCTCGTGTCCTTTGCCTTGGGCCTCGCGCGGCGTCGCTACTTCAAGCTCTCAGAAATTCTGCCCATTGCCTGGAAGCAGCTCAAGTTCCGCATTTCCGGATCGGAGAATGCCGCCGACGTGGCTGCTGGGCGCGTGCAGGCGCTCGAGTTCGTCAAGGGCCGCTCGGTAGATGAGATGGTGGCCTTGTGCGAGAGCATCGTGGACCAATCGATGGCCCGGAAGGCCTACCCGGGCACGAAGCAGCTGGCGCAGATGCACCTCGACGCCGGCCAGCAGGTGTGGCTGGTCACCGCCACCCCCGTGCAGCTGGCGCAGATTCTGGCGCAGCGCTTCGGTTTCACGGGCGCGCTCGGCACCGTGGCGGAGGTGAAAGATGGTCGCTTCACCGGCCGCCTCGTCGGCGATATCCTCCACGGCCCAGGTAAAAAGCACGCCGTGGCAGCGCTGGCCACCTTGGAGAACCTCGACCTTGAGCGTTGCACTGCCTACTCCGACAGCGCCAACGATGTCCCGATGCTCTCCATGGTGGGGACCCCCGTGGCCATTAACCCGGATTCCAAGTTGCGCGATATCGCCGAAGAAAAAGGCTGGCTCATCCGCGACTACCGCTCGGTACGCAAGGCCGTGCGCACCTACGGCCTCCCGGCACTCGCCACCGCGCTCTTCTCCTATGGCAGCTGGCGGTTCGTGCGCCGCTAACTGCTGTTTTGAGCCTTAGTGCGCAGCATGTCCATGCACATGACCGCACCAATCAACCCTGCATGCTGCTGCGGGTCGAGCCCCGGCGCGATGCTGAGGCGGTAGGTATTCTTACCGGCTAGGAACCTGCCCACGCCTCCCCACTCGTTGCGCACCTCTGCCAGCGGCTGCCCCTGGCTGGTAATCGTGATATTCCAATCCCAGACATCGCCTTCAATCTCGATCTCCGGAAAGCCCTCCATTTCTAGGCTCAGCCGCGTCTTGAACATGGCAAACCGCTTGGTCACGATCGCCATGGGCTTCTCGACGCCCGGCAGATACACCTCATAGGTATCCTGCACGAAGTTGGGCGGATCCTTGATCACCATGAGCGGCTGTTGCGGGTTTCCCTGCTCATCCGTGAAGGCAACTTGAAGGCTGCGGGAGGCGTTGAAGAACATGTCCTTCAGGCTCGTCGACTGCAGAATCGTCCCGACGGGCACGCCCTCGTCATCGGCGATCAGGAATTCATCCTGCATGAAGGACTTGGTCTGCGAAATAACCAGGCTGTTAAGAGTGAGGAGTCGAGGCAACATAGTTCGCTATTTTACGTACGCGATGAGCTCCTGTGGGGTGAGAAGGATGGCACTCCCCACTCGGTGTATAGCGACAAATACAGGCTCCATAACCCCCTCCCAGATATCCCAATAATGCCAGGTAGAGATAGATGTCCGGGGCATATTTTATAGTGCGTTTAGAACATATCATCGACACGTCAATCTCGGGGGATACCGTGAATACCGCCACCCAAACCGCCTACTTTTCCCATATGAACCCTGACTGCGCCCTCGCCGTGGAGCGCAGCGCCGCTCGCCGTGCAGACTACCGCTCGTGGGTAGCCGCCATGCCAGACCTCGATGAGGATTTCGGGGTCGCGTGCCAGAGGCTCGTCGCCAAGCTTGGCGTCGGGGACTACACCGTTAGTGAATGCTGTCTAGCCGTGCACCGCCTCACGGAGCTACCGCAGGTCAAGGCCCTGCAAGACAGTCAGTTCTTGCTCGATATGAAAGCGCTCATCACCATCGACCGCACCTTGACCAAACTGGGCGCGCTGCCTGCGGAAACACTCGCGCTTATCGACGACGCCCTTGCCACCTTCTTCACCCCTACCTCACCGAACCAGGTCTTTCCTACCCCGGCGCAGATTGGGCGCAAGGTGCGCGATATCTGCAAGAGCATCAACAAGTCCTTTTCCTTCCGCGATTCCCCGAAGAAGGACTCATATACTTTTACCGATACTGGCGAGCGCGGCATCCTCGAGCTCAATACCGATAGCGCCACGGGCATGATTTTGGATGGCTACATCAAGCAGGCAGCAAAGGAAAACGGCCTTTCACAGGCCGATGCCCTGAAGAAGCTCATCGCCGGCAGTATCTCTCCGCCCGCGACCGTCATTCTGCACACCTATCAAGCCAGCGATATCGACAACGCTCCCACCTTCGTCCAAGGGCATGGTTGGACGTCACAGGACATTCCCGCAACACGCACGCGCGACCTTTCCTCGCAGCCGCCGGAGTCAGCCAGCTACGTTTGTTCAGAGCTCATCCGCAAATACGTGGAGGGCCGGGACGGCACCTGCCGCGCTCCGGGATGCAACCGGCCGGCCTACCTGTGCCAAATGGACCACCGCATTAACTACGCCGATGGTGGCGCCACGCACCCGCGCAACTTGGCCAGCCTGTGCCAGCACCACCACAACATGAAGACTGATGGGCGCGCGCACTACATCATGGATCCGCATACTGGGGACATCGTGTGGCTCTACGAGGACGGAACGTGGGCCATGACGGAGCCGACTGGCCCGCTGGCAAAGAAGACGAAGCGTTGGGCCCAGACGGTAGCCCAAAAGATCACGGCCACCCGCGAGCGCGCCTACGAGGAAGCACAAGAGGCTCACAACGCGCACGACGCTGCCGAGGAACCCCGCACCCCCAGCACCCCGCAGGAAGATATTCCGTTCTAAGCGGTGTCGTCGTTTGAAACGACGGCGCGGTCATCTGAAATGACGGGAAGGAGAAAAGATAACAGAAACTCCCCGCCACGATCCCAAAAGGACCATGCGGGGAGTTTGCAGGCGAAGCTTTACTTGCCCAGCTTACGGCGCTGAACGCGGGTGCGGCGAAGCATCTTGCGGTGCTTCTTCTTGGACATGCGCTTGCGGCGCTTCTTGATGACAGAACCCATAGCAGGTTTCCTCACTTTCGGTATCAGTACGTACGTAACCCGGCCGGCAACGCCTGGAATAAAACCACCCACGGTGCACTCGAGGCGGCCCCCGCGAAACGGGGAGACACAGGCATACCAGTGCCGAAACGAATGTTCACTATCTTACCTAGTGGCCTGCCCAGCACCAAAACTAACGGCAGCGCCCACCGCCGTGGACCGCGAGGGTCCGCAGTGGTGGGCGCTGTCAGAGAGAGGTGCGCGCTAGGCTCCGTACACGGAAGCCTCAAGGTATTCCTTGACGGCGGATTCGTGAACGCGGAACGAGCGTCCCACGCGCACTGCCGGCATGTCACCTGCATGAACCAACCTGTACACCGTCATCTTGGAGACACGCATGATCTCCGCAACTTCGGCGATGGTCAGGAAGGTTCCCTTATCTTCATTCGTCATAGTTTATTTAACCCTTCAGCACGTGACGCGCTGTAGGCTTCCCCTCCCACAGGACTATCACGCACGCGCTCCTGCCAGCTTAGCGTGAAACCTGTGACTAATGCGACCCAAGTGCTAATTTTTTCCTCTTTCGCACCGTTGTTCCCCATCAAGCCCGAATGACAACAGGTGTCACATCGCTCCCAGGGCGGTGGAGAACTCTAGGCAAGTTCCTGCGCACGCTGGGAACATGCCTCAGCGGCGCGGAAAAAGGCGCCTCGAAGTCCGGACTCCTCGAGCTCGCGAAGGGCAGCGGCAGTGGTTCCCCCCGGGGAGGTTACCCCTGCGCGCAAAGCGACCGGATCCTTACCGGATTCAGCCAACATTTCACCCGCGCCCTGTGCAGTGCGGGTGGCCAGCTTCTCGGCAACGTCGCGGGTGAGGCCGAGTTGGACGCCGGCATCAATGAGCGCTTCGGTGACCAGGAAGTAGTAGGCAGGCGCAGAACCCGCCAGGGCGGTAGCGGCATCAATGTGCTTTTCTTCGATGACGGCGACCTCACCGACGGCCTCCAGCAGCTTGACCACGCCGTCGAGCTGCTCCTTCGTGACGTGGGCACCACCCGCGCAGGTGCACATGCCCTTGCCCACCAGCATGGGAGTGTTCGGCATGACGCGGACGACGGGAACGCCCTCACCGGCGGCCTTCTCCAGGGTGTCGAGGGTCAGACCAGCCGCCATGGAGGCGACCACAGCTGTCTTGGGGATGTCGAGGCCCTCGAGAAGCTCGACGATGGCATAGGGCTTCACACACGCAAAGATGTAGTCGGCGCCGTCGATCGCCGCGGCGTTATCGCTGGTAACACTCACACCGTAAGCGTTCTTCAGCTCCTCACCGCGCTCGGAGCGGCGGTTAGTCACCACAATGTCTGCGGCCTCGTAGCCTGCATTCACCAGCCCGGAAACTAGGGCCTCGCCGATTTGTCCTCCACCAAGTACTGCAATTTTTGTCATGCATCCCAGGGTGCCAGAAAGGCTGGAACGCGGCCACCAGGTCAAGGCTTTGCCCGCAGGTTGACCCCGCGCATGCAAAAGGCATCTGCCAGAAGGCGTTTTCTGCTCTAAAAACGCCCTTTGCAAGGGATAAAAGGCGTTTGCAGGGGCAAAGATACCTTTTAACAGATGCCTTGTGACAGATGCCTTATAGAAAGTGTCTTGTGGAACAGGTGATTACATCACAACGAGCAGCGGGCCGAAGGTAAGCACGAGGCCAGCGACGGCTGCGAGGAACATCGACAAACCATCGCGGCTGGTGCGCAGTGCGTGGACGATTCCGACGATGACGCCGGTGACAACGACGCCGAGCACGACGACGACGAGGCGGTCGAAGCGGTCCCAGAGAATCTCAAAGCCCTTGAACACGATGGCACCGAGCACGATACCCACGAGGGCGAGCAGGACGACGGCAAAGGGGTTGAGCTTGCCCTCCTCCTCGTCGTCGTAGTCCTCGTCGTACTCTTCAAGGTCCTGATCGACTGCTTCGAGCTCACCGGTGGTGACGGTGTCATCCTCGGTTGCTACCAGAGCCTGTGGTGCGGGCTTGTCTGCGACCTTTGTTTCGGCCTTATCGTCGGTCTTTTCTTCGACCTTCGGCTCGGCCTTAGCCTCAGTCTTCTTTGCCTCAGCCTTCTTCTTAGGCTCGTCCTTGATCTTTTGGATAACGCGCGTGTCCTCGTCAGAGGGCTGGGAGCGCTTGGTCTCCGACTCAGCTGGCTTCTCTACGGGGACAGCGGCGGCCTGAGGCTTGTCAGCCTTCTTCTTGGATTCCTCCTGCTGAGGAGTCTCCTGCTTAGGCTGTTCCTTCTGCTCCTTTTTCGGCGCGGGAATGACCGGGGCCGTTTCATCGATGGAGACGTTCGAGTGCTTTGCCTCAGCCGGGGTTGCCTTGACCTTTTCGAGATTGCCGGTCAGCTCCGCAACTGAGATGCCGCCTTCATCGAGGCTCCGGCGACGGCGGCGGGGGCTCTTCTCCTCGCCGGGTCGGTCCTTCGCGTTACGGGCCAGCAGCTCCGCAACTGTCAACTGTTTCTTGTCAGCCACGTTTCTTTCCTATTCCAGTCCCTTATCGGTACGGCGCAAAATGACACCTTCTCGGAGAGCCCAGGGGCAGATCTCCAGCTTTTCGATTCCCAGGGCACGCATGCTCGCCTCCGCCACTAAAGCACCGGCGACGATTTGATGCGATCGGGTAGAACTTACACCCTCAAGGTCCGCCCTGTCAGCTGCAGTCATACGGGAGATGAAGGAAATCAGCTGACGCAAACCCGGCGCCGTGAGGGTGCGCTTGACGTAGGGACCCGCCGAAGACGGTGCAGCACCGGTCAAACGGGCCAGCGTGCGGAATGTTTTCGAGGTGCCCACGGCCAAACCCGCGGGGCCCAGCGCACGCATCTTATCGGCCACGCCGACCAGTTCCGCATCAATGTAATCCCGCAGCAAATTCACCTTGGATTTCTGCGGCGGATCAGTATCGAACCAGTTATGGGTCAGGCGGCCAGCTCCCAAGTCCAGGGAGAAAGCCATTTCCGGATGCTCGTCGGTACCAGTGGACAGCTCCAGCGAACCGCCACCGATATCGAGGTTGGTGATGCGGCCAGCGGACCAGCCATACCAACGGCGGGCGGCAAGGAAGGTCAAGCGCGCTTCCTCCTCACCCGACAAAATCTCTAGGCGGACGCCGGTTTGCTTCTCAACTTCATCGAGGACCTTGGCCGAGTTCGTGGCCGAGCGCACGGCAGAGGTAGCAAAGGCGATGAATTCATCACAGCCCAGCTTCTGGCCCAGCTCAGCGGCCTCACCCACGGCGGAGATGAGCTTCTTCATGCCCTTCTCGTGGATGTTGCCGTCCTTGTCTAGCTGTTCCACCAGACGCAGCGGGGTCTTCCAATCGCTCATCGGCGAAGGCCGCCCACCGGTTGCGGCATCGACCGCAACGAGGTGGACGGTATTACTTCCGACGTCTAATACACCTAATCGCACGCCTCTAGAGTAGTAGGTCTACCGTGGGTAGGTGTGAATCGCCCGAAATCAAATGAAGTTTACCTGGGTTTTCCCGCCTCCTCCCCAGCGGCGGCTTCCATCTTGGCCGGCCGCGAAAAGGCCCCCGATTTTCCCAGAGAGTGGTTTGAATTTACGGATCCAAACGATCCACTCCACGTCTTTTCCATCGACCTGACCTGGCTCGAATCGCACTATGCCTGCCAGTTTGGAACCGAGAGGTGCCACGGCATCGATAAGCAACAGCCCGACGTCGGCTGCTGCGTCCACGGCGCCTACATGGCTGATGAGACAGACAGGGAGCAGCTTCACGACGCCGTCTCCCGCATGCCCGCCCGCTTCTGGCAGCACCGCCCTGAGGGGGTAGATGAGTTCCTTCAACACGGTGAGCCCGAGGAGCTGGAACCGTGGCTGGAGTGGGATGAGCTCGACGGCGATGACGGCGAGCCGGAACCCGCGCTAAAGACGCCGCTTGTCGACGGCGCCTGCATCTTCGCTAACCGTGCCGGCTGGCCCACGGGCGCGGGCTGCGCTATCCACCAATGGGCGCTCGAGGCGGGCGAGGAGCTTACCGTGGTCAAGCCCGAAGTATGCTGGCAACTGCCGATTCGCCGGCACGAAGACTATGAGGAGCGCCCCGACGGGGAGGAAATCCTGCGGACCACTATCGGCGAATATGATCGCCGCGGGTGGGGCAACGGCGGCGAGGACTTCGATTGGTATTGCTCGGCGGATCCCTCCTGCCACATAGCGGATGAGCCGCTGTGGAAGTCACAGAAGACCGAGCTCATCGCGCTACTTGGCGAGGAGAGCTACGAGATTCTGGCCAAGCACTGCGAGGCCCGGGCGCGCTCCGGGGTCGACTTCCCGCGGCACCCGGCGGATCCTCGCGCTTAAGCCTCGAACTTGTAGCCGAGGCCGCGCACCGTCACGAGCTGCTGCGGGTGGGAAGGCTCGGCTTCGATCTTGGAGCGCAGGCGCTTGACATGAACGTCGAGAGTCTTGGTGTCACCCACGTAGTCGGCGCCCCAGATGCGGTCGATGAGCTGTCCGCGGGTCAACACGCGCCCAGCGTTGCGCAGCAAGTACTCGAGAAGGTCGAATTCCTTGAGCGGCATGGAGACCGGTTCACCGGCGACGAGCACGGTGTGTCGCTCGACATCCATGCGCACACGGCCGCCTTCTAGAATCTGATCGTCCGGTTCCTCCTCGGCGTTGTCAGAGGAAACGTCGTGGCCGCGGCGCAGCACCGCGCGGATGCGGGCGATGAGCTCGCGGGAGGAATAAGGCTTGGTCACATAATCATCCGCGCCGAGCTCCAGGCCCACGACCTTGTCAATCTCTGAGTCGCGCGCGGTCACCATAATCACCGGAACGGAGGACGTCGTGCGCAATTGCTTGCAGACGTCGGTTCCAGACATTCCCGGCAGCATAAGGTCCAGCAGGACGATGTCTACTTTATTTGCCGCAAACTGTTCGAGCGCGCTGGGCCCATCCGGGGCGAGGAGTACGTCGAATCCCTCCTTTCGGAGGAGGAAGGCGAGGGGATCGGCCAGCGACTCTTCATCTTCAACGATGAGGATGGTGGTCATTGCGCTTTATCCTTTCGACGAGCTGCTACACGCGCCACGGCGCGCTGCAAACCAGGGGCGGCAGAGCTGACGGCTCCGTCTTCTATATTATCCCGGTTAATAAGATTATCTGCTGGCTTCTCTTCCGCATATATAGGGAGCTCGATAGTGAACGTCGAGCCGGTGCCAGGACGCGACCACAGCTTGATGTTGCCGCCGTGATTAGCCACGACGTGCTTCACAATGGCCAGGCCCAGGCCCGTTCCGCCGGTCTGCCGGGAGCGCGCCTTGTCCACGCGGAAGAAGCGTTCAAACACCCGCTTTTGATCCTCTGGGGCGATGCCAATGCCGCGATCCGTGACGCGAATGTGAACGACCTTCCCGCCGACCACCTTCTGCGTTACCGACACCGGTAGTTCATCTGGCGAATAGTGGATGGCGTTGGAGATCAGGTTGGAAATCGCCGTCACCAGGAGGGACTTATCTCCCATCACCTTGACGCCTGCGGATTCGCCGCGGGTGAGCTGGTTGTGGTGGGAATCGGCAGCGAGTTGGTTGCGGGTGATGGCTTCATCAATGACCTCATCGAGGTCGAGCGGCTCCATCTCCGGGAGGGCCTCCGCACCCTGCAGCTTGGACAGGGAAATGAGCTCGCTGACCATGTCCGCCATGCGCGCCGCTTCCTTCTGCACCTTGCTACCGAAGTACTCGACATGCTCGGGGTCCCCGGTGTCCTGGAGGAGTGCCTCGGCCAGCAGGGCGATGCCTCCCACTGGGGTCTTCAACTCGTGAGAAACATTGGCCACAAAGTCGCGGCGAGCGGATTCCATGCGCACCGATTCGGATTCGTCGGTGCCGTAGACGATGACGAAGCGATCATCGTTGAGCGTCAGCGGCTGGACCACTGCGCGCACCTGAATCACGCGGTTGCCGGTGCGCCGTTTGGGGATAGCAAGGTCCAGCGTGCGGGTCTCTTTGTCTTCGAAGACCTCTTCCGCGACCTTCCGAATGTCGGGGTTCACCGCGCGGTCGTGCACCATCGACATTTCATGGGCAGCGGGGTTAGAGAAGATGACCTCTTTCGTGCGCGAAAGCACAGTCATTCCAGATGGGGAACCACCCACGGCTAGGTGCAGAACCTGGCTAACACTGGTGACCTGGTTAGCGTCTGCATCGCGGACGCGGCGGCGCTCCATCCGTTCACGGATCCGGGTGATCACCGGTATGGCCAGGCCGCAGGCCACCACACCGGCGAGGAAAGCGAGTACCAGTTCCACAATCATTCACACCCCTACAAAGAATCCCCAAGGAGTATAGGCTCCCTGGGGATCGTGCGCAGCACGCAGCTTCCTGGGCGGTTACTTCTTTCCGCCCTGGGCAGCCACGGCAGCGGCGCCGGCAGCAGCAGCTTCCGGATCCAGGTAAGTGCCGCCCGGGTTCACAACCGAACCGTCCTCGGTGATCTCGTAAACCAGCGGGATACCGGTCGGAATATTGAGCCCGGCAATCTCCTCATCGGAGATCTGATCCAGATGCTTGACCAGCGCGCGCAGGGAGTTGCCGTGCGCGGCGATGAGAACGGTCTCACCCTTCTTGGCGCGCGGCAGAATCTCTTCCTCGAAATAAGGAACGAAGCGCTCGACGACGTCCTTCAGGCACTCGGTGCGCGGAACCTGATCCAGGCTGGCGTAGCGCGGGTCACCGGCCTGGGAGTACTCGGCGCCATCCTCCAGCTCAGGCGGCGGGGTGCCGTAAGAACGACGCCATGCCATGAACTGCTCCTCGCCGTACTTATCCTTGGTCTCTGCCTTATTAAGGCCCTGCAGGGCGCCGTAGTGGCGCTCGTTGAGGCGCCAGTCGCGCACAACCGGGATCCAGTGGCGGTCCGCAGCGTTGAGCGCAATATTGGCGGTGCGGATGGCACGGCGCAGCAGGGAGGTGTAGACGATATTCGGCAAGATGCCCTGTTCCTTGAGCAGCTCGCCGCCACGCTTGGCCTCGCCCTCACCCTTGGCGGTGAGGTTGACGTCAACCCAACCGGTGAACTGGTTGGACTCGTTCCATTCGGACTGTCCGTGTCGAAGTAGAATCAGCTTTCCGTTACTCATAAACACCAGCATGCCACGTTTTTCGACAGCGCGTCAGGTGGTTTTAATATCCGATTGCCCGGCGCGCGTGGCAATCCGGAATCTCGACACTCATCGCATCGGCGTAAATATTCTCCAGCTGGGTGGCCGCCGCTGCCCAGCTGAACTGTTGGGCGTGATCGACGGCGGCTTCGCCCATGGCGATGCGGCGGGGATCGTCGTCAAGCAGCTGCTCCAATGCGTCCGCCCAGTCCTGCGCTGAGTGTGAGTGGACGAGCAAGCCCGTGTCACCGTCCGCGACGGCGATGGGCAGCCCGCCGACGGCCGCTGCCACCACGGGCGTTCCGGAGGCCTGCGCCTCCATGGCCACCAGCCCGAAGGACTCGTTATAGCTGGGCACCGCAACAATGTCCGCAGCCTGGTAGATGGCCACGAGCTCTTGGGGTGGGCGCGGGCTCAGGAAACGCACGACGCGCTCCACCCCCAGCTCGCGGGCAAGGTTGTGGTAGGCATCCGGCGAGGAATTCGCCCCGGAGGCACCGCCACAGATGACCACGCGCAGGCGGCGATCCGGATCGCGCTCCATCAGCTCCGCGGCGGCGCGGATGAGCACGTCGGGGCCCTTGAACTTTTGCAGGCGGCCCACGAACGCCACCACCTTGGTGTGCAGCGGGATGCCCAGCTGGCGGCGCGCGCGTTCCGTCATGCGGTCCGTTCCCGGGGTATACAGCTCGGTGTCCGCCCCCGGGGAGACCACGACGATATTCTCCGGCGAGGCGTCGTAATGCTCGATCAGATCGCGGGTTTCCTGGGCGGTGTTGACCACCAGGATGTCGGCGTTATCCACCAGTTGCTGCTCGCAAATGCGACGTGCCTCGGTTTCCGGGGTGTCATCGAGCGTGCGGTGCACGTTCTTCACGGCAGCCAAGGTGTGCGCGGTATGGACGAGAGGGATATCCCACAGATCGCGCAACAACCATCCCACCTGGCCGGAGAGCCAGTAATGGGAGTGGATGACGTCATACTCCACATCAAAACAGCGCGCGAAGTTGAAAATGCCGCCCGTGAACGCGGCCAGCTGGGTGGGCAGCTCCTCTTTACTGAGACCTTCATAGGGCCCCGCCACAATGTTGATGACGCGCAGGCGCTCCTCGACGTCCACCACTTCCCCCTGACTGGGGCGCGTGGCGCGAGTGAAAATATCGACCTCCACGCCGAGGCGCGCGAGCTGACGGGCAGTGTTGAGGACGTAGACGTTCATGCCGCCCGCGTCCCCGGCTCCGGGCTGCTCGAGGGGCGAGGTGTGCATGGAAATCATCGCGATGCGCATAGTTTTCCAGTGTATCCCGAAACAACCCGCGTTATACTGGCCCGTACCTTAACCTACGCGACCGAAAGGTGAATCGATGTCGGCATACGAGTCCAAGGCGTGGCTGAAGTACTACCCAGAATGGACCCCGCACACCCTGGAGTACGGAGACACCACGCTTCTCGACGTCTACGACAACAACCTCGCGCTTCATCCCGATAAGCCGGCAACCTACTTTTTCGGTCGCACGCAAACCTACGCCGAGCTGGACAAGCAGGTCCGCCGCGCAGCCGCCGGTCTGCGCGCCTTCGGCGTGCGCCCGGGAGACCGCGTTGCCATCGTCGCCCCCAACTGTCCACAGTTCATCTCTGCTTTCTGGGCCGTGCTTAAGCTGGGCGCCATCGCGGTGCTGCACAACCCGCTCTACACCGCCCACGAGCTGGAGGGTCTGTTTAAGAACCACGGCGCGCGAATCGCCATCGCGTGGGATAAGACGGCCTCCACGTTGGAGAAGCTGCGCCCGACGACCTCCCTGGAGACCGTCGTCTCCATCAACATGATCAACGCGATGCCGACTCCGCAGCGCCTGGCCCTGCGCCTGCCTATTCCGCCGTTGAAGTCCAAGCGCGATCAGCTCACCGCCCCAGCTCCGAATACGGTGCCGTGGGAATCCCTCGTTGGCAACGCCATCGGCGGCGATGGTTCCGATGTCATCACCCCGGAAGAAGTCACCAAGGACACCACCGCGCTCATCCTCTACACCTCCGGCACCACCGGCAACCCCAAGGGCGCGGAGCTGACCCACGGCAACCTCTTCTCCAACCTCTTGATGGGCAAGCACTGGGTACCGGGCTTGGGTGATTCCCCCGAGCGCATGCTCGCCGCACTCCCCTTCTTCCATGCCTACGGCCTGACCATGAACGCCACCCTGGCGCCGCTCATCGCCAGCGAATTGGTGCTGCTTCCTAGCCCGCAGATGCCGCTCATCATGGACCTGATGAAGAAGCACACCCCGACCTGGGTTCCGGGTGTACCGACCTTGTACGAGCGCATCGTGGCAAAGGCGGAAGAAGACGACGTTTCCCTCGACGGCGTGCGCGCGGCCTTCTCCGGTGCGTCCACCCTGCCGGTCAACACCGTGGAGAAGTGGGAGAAGTACACCGGCGGCATGCTCGTGGAAGGCTATGGCCTCACGGAGTGTTCGCCGATCATCGTGGGTAACCCCATGAGCGATGATCGCCGCCCCGGCTACGTGGGCATCCCCTTCCCGGACACGGAGATTCGCATCGCTAACCCGGACAACCTGGATGAAACCATGCCCGATGGTCAGGAGGGCGAGGTTCTCGCTCGCGGCCCGCAGATTTTCAAAGGTTACTTCGGCGATGAGGAAGCCACTAAGAAGGCATTCCACAATGGCTGGTTCCGCACGGGTGATATGGGCGTGATGGAAGAAGACGGCTTCATCCGCCTAGTCAGCCGCATCAAGGAAATCATCATCACCGGTGGTTTCAACGTCTACCCGGGCGAGGTTGAGGAAACGCTGCTGGACCACCCGGACGTCGCGGAGGCCGCCGTCGTGGGCCGCCCGCGTTCGGACGGCTCGGAGGACGTCGTGGCCTGCATCGTGCTGAACGACGGCGCCGCGCTCGACCCCGAAGGCCTCAAGAGCTTCTGCCGCGAGCGCCTCACCCGCTACAAGGTTCCGCGCACCTTCTACCACTTCGAGAAGCTGGCCACGGACCAGCTGGGCAAGATTCGCCGCCGCGAGGTTCAGCAGGATCTGCTCGAGCGTCTCAAGGCCGAGAAGTAGCACTCCATAACCCCGGAGCGATCCCTGCGTGATAAACGCACATCGCCGGGGTTATTGATTTGTCCCGAAAAGATTTCGTTACGTTAAGCAACTTTGCTAAGTTTTGCGAGACTTCTGTCACAGATTGGTTATACTGTTCCAAACATAACAAGTTTGACCACCTAAGGAGTTCGCGAACATGTCCGAATCCCCTGCCCAGGCATCCTCCGCCTTTGAGTCGAAAGCCTGGCTCCAGTATTACCCTGAGTGGACTAAGCCCAATCTGGATTACGGCACCGAAACGCTCTTGGACTCCTACCGAGAAACCGTGGAAGAGTTCGGCGAAAGGCCCGCCACGTGGTTCTTTGGCCACCAAATGACCTACCGCGAACTCGATACCCACGTGCGCGCCGCCGCGGCGGGCCTCAAAGCCTTCGGTATTCGCCCCGGCGATCGCGTCGCCGTAGCGCTCCCCAACTGCCCCCAGCACGTGGCGGTCTTCTACGCCATCTTGAAACTCGGGGCGACCGTCGTGGAGCACAACCCGCTCTACACCGCGGCTGAGCTCGAGCCCCTCTTCCAAGATCACGCCGCCCGCGTGGCCGTGGTGTGGGATAAGGCGAGCCCGGTCTTTGAGGAGCTGCGTGATACCACGCCGCTCGAAACGATCGTTACGGTCAACATGATCGAGGCCATGCCGCGCCCCAAGCAGCTGCTACTGCGCTTGCCGCTTCCCATCATTAAGGACAAGCGCGCCGAGCTCTCAGTTCCCGCCCCTAACACCGTTCCGTGGAGCACGCTCACCGGGCGCGCCATCGGCGGACAAGGCCAGAAGCTACAGGATGCCAAGGTCAACCGCGACGATACCGCGCTAATCCTTTACACCTCCGGAACCACCGGCAGACCCAAGGGCGCGGAGCTAACCCACTCCAACCTGTACTGCAACATGAAGATGGCAGAAGCGTGGGTGCCCGAAATAGGCAAGAAGCCCGAGCGCATGCTCGCTGCCCTCCCCCTCTTCCACGTCTATGGCCTCACCCTCATCGCAGCCCTCGGCGTACACATTGGCGGCGAGCTGGTCCTCACCCCGGCGCCAAAGATTCCGCTGCTCTTAGACATTATGAAGAAGCGCCGCCCCACTTGGATGCCGGGTGTGCCCACGATCTACTCCAAGGTCATGGAGGCAGCCAAGGAACAGAACATCGATCTCCACGGCATCGAAAACAGTCTATCGGGTGCAGCGGCGTTGCCAGCGGACATCGTTGAGGAATGGGAAACACTCACCGGTGGCCTACTCGTGGAAGGCTACGGGCTCACGGAAACCTCGCCGATCGTGGCCGCAAACCCGCTCAATAAGAACCGCCGCCCCGGCTATATCGGCATCCCCTTCCCGGATACCGAGGTGCGCATCGGCAACCCAGACAACCTCAGCGAGACCCAGCCGGATGGCACCGCGGGCGAGCTCCTCGTGCGCGGGCCGCAGGTATTCAAGGGTTACTTCAACATGCCAGAGGCCACCGAGCAGTCCTTCCACGATGGTTGGTACCGCACGGGCGACATGGCAATTATGGAGCCCGATGGCTTCATCAAGATCGTCTCCCGCATCAAGGAGATGATCATTACCGGCGGCTTCAATGTGTACCCGGCCGAGGTGGAAGACGTTATCCGCCAGCACCCGGACGTCACCAACGTGGCCATCGTCGGCCGCCCGCGCGCGGACGGTTCCGAGGATGTCGTGGCCTGCATCGTGCTGGAGGATGGCGCGGTGCTTGATCCCGAGGGGCTCAAGGACTACTGCCGCGAGCGCCTCACCCGCTACAAAGTTCCACGCACCTTCTACCACTTCGAGCAGCTCGCCTCCGACCAGCTGGGCAAGGTTCGCCGCCGCGAAGTGCAGAAGGATCTCTTGGAGCTACTTGGCGAAGAGGCCCCCGCCTAGGCCGCGCGGTCAATATAGCGCATCACGCGCGTGGGGTTGAAGGTTCGGTAGAACGCTTCGCCAGCCCGAACAAGCTGGCTCACCAACGTACTAAGCTGCCAATCCAGCTGTTCGTCGGTGTAGCCCCACTTCGTGGGAATGCGGGCCGTGGTCACTAAGACGAGGTCCTGCTCTTGGCCGCCATCGAGGTTTACCGCCTCGATGCGCGCGGAGTAGACATACTGATCATCGTTCATAAACTCAGCCCAGCGCACGAGCGCATCTAGGTCGCACGCGCAGCGGCCGGAGGGGGTGACAAGGCTGAGCTCAATATCCCCGGAGCCATCGCGGGCAGATTCAATGGTGATCGTGTGTTCATTGATGAGGATGCTCACGGCCCCATTCTTGTTATCCACGACGTGGATAGGCGTGCCGATCATCGCCAAGCGCGTGGCGCGCTCATACACCCGCCACATCCCCACGACCGAAACCCCATAGGCTTCGCTGAAATAGTGGGGAGAAACCGGCTTGAGCCCCGACCCTTTCCGCGGCTTTGACCGGTGTTCCGGAAACTGCTCATCTAAGCGTGCGAAGACCGCTGACATCTCGGCAGCATAGCCCGCAACAATGCTCTTGAGCTGAGCGTTCGTGGCCGTCGACGGCAGATAGGGCGGCGCGAAGACCCGCAGGTGGGTATGCATGTCGGAGCTTCCACACGGCTCGGCCACAAGGTTGCCGGAGATGCCACCTCCGTTGAGATCATTGACCTCCATGCGCAAAGGTTGGCGGTCCGGGTCAAAGCACACCGCGCCACCCCAATACCCAAGGACGCAGAGGCCGCCCATCTCTTCGTTGACGTCGATGCTTAAGAAGCCGCCCGCAATTTTGATGGTGGGCAAGCCGGTGGAGGAATCTTCCTCCAGCTTTCCGGCCAGCTTGGTCATAGTTTTGATAACTCGGCTTTTGCTGAGCCGAGCTGGTGTCTTAGTCGTTTTCTCTGGTGTTGATTGAGGCATAGTCCCCCCTAGTTTTTCTTTTCTTTCACGCTGCGCGAGCCGATGCTGAGCCACCCCTGCTCCTCCCCGAGCCGCTGCAGTGAGCCCGAGGATACAAAAGGTTGGGCAACTTCGCGCGGCAAGCGCTGAGAAAGAGTGCCCCCATCACCAAACGTGAGAAAAACCTCACATTTTCCGCGCGGGAGGCCGCTTTGCGCGAAGGCTTCGACTACGGTGGCACATCATGATTGTTCTGTAGGGCTAACTAATCTTGCCCACAGCTCTTCATAAAACCGTTCCCCATCAGCTCAAAAGAGGAAAGATGCCTGTTACTATGCTGCATTCCATGCCCCGCCCGGCCGTGCTTTTCGCCGGACAAGGCTCCGATTGGCAGGGTTTCATCACCACCGCCGCGCAGACTGCCGCCACCGCTGACTCCCTGCGCGAGACCCTCGCCCAGGCCCGCAGCCTCACCGGCCCCGCCGCACGCACCATCGCCTCCACGTGCCCCGGCGCACTTGAGCGCCTCGAGCAGCTCATTGCTGGTTCCACCGAGCCCAACGCCCTCGATGCCCTGCCGGCGGTCTCCATCCCCGGCATCGTCCTTGGCCAGATTGCTGCCATCGAGCAGCTGCGTGATCTCGGCGTCGACATCGACGAGCGCGCTGGGCATTCCCAGGGAAGCTTGGGCGAGATGGCCGTCGACAAGCCAGTAGAAGCCCTAGCCCTAGCCATCCTGATGGGCACCGCAACCAGCGCGGTCAACGGCTCCGATCCGCGCCCCCAGATGCTGTCCATCCGGGGCCTGGAGCGCAGCTTCGTCACTGAGCACCTGCACAGCACCGCCGCCATCGCCGTGGTCAACGGCCGCCGCCATTTCGCGCTGTCCGGCAGCCCGGAGGACCTGGCTGCCACCCGCTCCGCCATCGACGAGGCCGTGACGAGCTTCAACGCCGAGCTGGAGAAGCGCACCGTCGGCGGCGATGAGCTCAGCCCGCGCTTTGATGAGCTGCCCGTAGCGCTTCCCTTCCACAACGCGGTTCTCGCACCGGCAGCTGAGCGCACCGTAGACCTGGCTCAGAAGTGCGGCCTCGACGTGGATGAGGCCCGCACCCAGGCCGAGGCCATCCTGGTCACCGAATACGACTGGCCGGCCACTCTGGCCGCGCTCAACTCCGAGCACCTCATCGTTCTCGACCGCGCCTTGGCGAACATCACCCGCCGCGTGGTGCAGGGAACCGGGGTGACCGTGGTCTCCGCCGCCACCCCGCAGGAGCTTGATGCGCTGGCGACGCCGGGCGCTGAACTGCCCAAGGCCCTGAACTACGCTGACTTCGCCCCGCGCACCATCGAGCTTCCCAACGGTCGCACCTATACCCAGACCCGCTTCTCCGATCTCACGGGCCTGTCCCCGATCATGCTGGGCGGCATGACGCCGACCTCCGCTGATGGCGAGATCGTGGCCGCGGCAGCCAACGCTGGCCACTGGACGGAGATGGCCGGCGGCGGCATGTACTCCGATGAGGTCTTCCGCGCCCACCTGGCCACAATGGAGCAGCACCTGCACCCTGGCCGCACGGCGCAGTTCAACACCATGTTCTTTGACCGCTTCCTGTGGAACCTGCACTTCGGCCAGGCGCGCATCGTGCCCAAGGCGCGCGCGGCCGGTGCGGCTTTCAACGGCGTGTGCATCTCCGCCGGTATCCCGGAAGTAGAGGAAGCTGGCGAGCTGCTGGACCGCCTCCACGCCGACGGTTTCCCCTTCATCTCCTTCAAGCCCGGTACCGCGAAGCAAATCCGCGATGTCCTGGCCATCGCCACGGCCTACCCGGAGGACCGCATCATCATGCAGGTCGAGGACGGCCACGCCGGCGGCCACCACTCCTGGGTCAACCTGGATGACATGCTGCTGGATACCTACGCCGAAATCCGCCAGCACCCCAACGTCTATCTGGCAGTCGGCGGCGGCATCGCCTCCCCCGACCGCGCCACCTCCTACCTCACCGGTGAGTGGGCGAAGAAGCACGGTATGCCGGCCATGCCTGTCGACTCCGTCTTCCTCGGCACCGTCGCCATGGCCACCAAGGAGGCCAAGGCCACTGATTCGGTGAAGGACCTGCTGGTCAACACCGCCGGTATCAGCCCGGAGCAGAACGACGGCTGGGTAGGCCGCGGCACCGGTGCGAACGGCGTGGCATCCTCGCAGTCCCACCTTTTGGCGGATATCCACGACCTCGATAATTCCTTCGCCGCAGCTTCTCGCCTGATTACTTCCTTGAGCATCGAGGAGTATCCGGCACACCGCCAGGAAATCATCGACGCCCTGGCCAAGACCTGCAAGCCCTACTTCGGCGATGTCGAGTCCATGACCTACGCCGAGTGGATCGAGCGCTTTGTGAAGCTGGCCCACCCGTTTGTGGATCCGAGCTGGGATGACCGTTTTCTCGATCTCCTGCACCGCGTCGAAGCCCGCCTGAACCCGGCGGATCACGGCCAGATTGAAACCCTCTTCGCAAGCCTTGAGGACGTTCACGATGCCCCCGCAGCCGCAGCGAAGCTGCTGGAGGCTTACCCCGCCGCACGCACCACCGAGGTCTCGGCGCGCGATGCCGCCTGGTGGATTTCCCTGCACTACAAGCACGTCAAGCCCATGCCGTGGGTGCCGGCCCTGGACGGTGACTTGAAGTCCTGGTTCGGCAAGGACACCCTCTGGCAGGCACAGGATGAGCGCTACACCGCTGACCAGGTGCGCATCATCCCCGGCCCCGTGGCCGTGGCGGGCATTACCAAGAAGAACGAGCCGGTTGCAGACCTGCTTGCCCGCTTCGAACAGGCCACCACGGATGCGCTGCTGGAGCAGGGCTCGACCCCGCAGAAGGCTTTCTCCCGCCTGAACTCCGCTGCCGATGAGGCCGCATTCCTGCGCACTTCTCCTACCCTTCTGTGGCACGGCCACCTCATGGCCAACCCGGCTTATGAGATGGATGAGAACGCCTTCGACCTGCGCCAGGATGCTGAAGGCAACTGGGAGATTGTTATCACGGCGGACTCCTATTGGGATGACCTGCCGGAGGAGCAGCGCCCCTTCTACGTCCGCGAGGTCACCGTCCCTGTGGACCTGCCGGAGGATGTAGCCACGGGTGGCTCCCCGGTGGTCTCCGAGGAGCGCCTGCCTAAGTCCGTCTTCACCCTCCTAGAGGGCCTGGCCGGTGTCGGCTCCACGGCGGAGCAGGGCGATGAAATCACGGAGATGCCCACCGTCGAGTCGGGCTACTCCTTCCACTTCCCTGCCTCGCTGCTCTCCGCACACAGCGCGGTGACCTGCGGCGATGCTGCAGCCGAGAAGGCCGGCACCCCCGACGTTCTGGTAGGCCCCTGCTGGCCGGCCATCTATGCCGCGCTCGGCTCCGGCCGCCTGGAGGACGGCTACCCGGTCATCGAAGGCCTGCTCAACGCGGTGCACCTGGACCACGTCATCGACCTGCGCGTGCCGCTGGAGCAGCTTGCCGACGGCCGCCAGATCGACGTCACCTCCTCCTGCACCGCCATCGAGGAATCCGTCTCCGGGCGCATCGTCACGGTGGAGCTCGAGCTCAAGGATCACGCCTCCGGCGACATTGTGGCCACGCAGATGCACCGCTTTGCCATCCGCGGCCGCGCCACCGGTACCGCCGCACCGAGCCAGGCACCGGAGTGGGGCGGCGGCAAGTCCGCCACCAAGGTGGTGCCGACGCCGCGTTCCTTCGTCGACCGCGCCACCGTCACCGCCCCGCAGGACATGACGCCCTTCGCTCTAGTCTCCGGTGACTACAACCCGATTCACACTTCCTATAACGCGGCCCAGCTGGTGAACCTACAGGCACCGCTGGTGCACGGCATGTGGCTCTCGGCCGCCGCACAGCAAGTGGCCGGGCGCCATGGCCGCGTGGTGGGGTGGACCTACTCCATGTACGGCATGGTGCAGCTGGGCGATGACATCGAGGTCACCGTCGAGCGCGTCGGCCGCAAGGGCATCCACCAAGCCCTCGAGGTCACCTGCCGCATCGACGGCGAAGTCGTCTCCCGCGGCCAAGCCCTGCTCGCCGCGCCGACCACGGCCTACGTCTACCCCGGCCAGGGCATCCAGGCAGAGGGCATGGGCCAGGATGACCGCCAAGCTTCCCCGGCGGCACGCGAGGCCTGGCGCCGCGCCGATGCGCATACCCGCGCGAACCTGGGCTTTAGCATCCAGAAGATCATCGATGAGAACCCGACGGAACTCACCGTCCGCGGCACCACCTTCCGCCACCCGCAGGGCGTGCTGCACCTGACCCAATTCACGCAGGTAGCCCTGGCCGTCGTGGCCTATGCCCAAACCGAACGCCTGCGCGCCGAGGACACCCTGGCGCCGACTTCTTACTTCGCCGGCCACTCTCTGGGCGAGTACACCGCGCTGGCTTCGCTGGCGAATATCTTTGACCTTGAGGGGGTCATCGACATCGTCTACTCCCGCGGCTCCGCCATGGGCAGCCTGGTCCCGCGTGATGCGGAGGGCAACTCCGAGTACGCCATGGCGGCTCTGCGTCCGAACATGGCCGGCATTGCTGCCGATAGCGTCGACGCTTGGGTGGCTGAGGTCGCCGAGGCCACCGGCGAGTTCCTGGAGATTGTTAACTACAACATCCGCGGCCAGCAGTACTCCGTCGCCGGCACCAAGAAGGGGCTCAAGGCCCTGGTGGACAAGGCCAATGCCATCGCCCCGCGCGCGGCCGTCATGGTCCCGGGCATCGACGTGCCTTTCCACTCCCGCGTGCTGCGCGAGGGCGTTCCGGCCTTCGCGGAGAAGCTCGATGAGCTGCTGCCGCAGGAGCTGGATCTGGATGCCCTGGTAGGCCGCTACATCCCGAACCTGGTGGCCCGCCCCTTCGAGCTCACCCAGGACTTCGTCGACGCCGTAGCTCCGCTGGCTCCCTCCGGCAAGCTGGACGGGCTGAAGGTGGAGGATCTTTCCGAGCACGAGCTCGCCCGCCTGCTGCTCATCGAGCTACTGTCCTGGCAGTTCGCTTCGCCTGTGCGCTGGATTGAGACCCAGGAGCTCCTCTTTGGCAAGGTCGAGCAGATCATCGAGGTCGGCTTGGCTTCTTCCCCGACGCTGACGAACCTGGCCACCCGCTCGCTGGCCGTCGCCGGCATCCCGGAGGGCACCATCCGCGTGCTCAATGTGGAGCGAGACCAGGAGCAGGTCATGCTTGCCGACGTCTCCGAGGCCCCCGCCGCCGAACCGGCACCGGAAGCCGACGCCGAGGAGGCACCACAAGCCAACGAGGCACCAGCCGAGGCTGCTGAGGCTCCGGCTGCGGCCGCGCCGGCTGCCGCACCTGCTCCTGCGCCTACCGCGGCAGCCGCCTCCGGCGACGCCCCCGAACTGCGCTTCGGCGCGGCGGAGGCCATCATGGTGCTCTTCGCCTTCCAGAACAAGATCCGCGTGGACCAGATCGCGGACTCCGACACCGTGGAAGAGCTGACCAACGGCGTATCCTCGCGCCGCAACCAGCTGCTCATGGACATGTCGGCGGAAATCGGCGTGCCGGCCATCGATGGCGCCGCCGATGCCGATGTGGCCACGCTGCGCGAGAAGGTCGCCACCGCCGCCCCGGGCTACTCCGCTTTCGGTCCGGTGCTGGGTGAGGCCGTGGGCGCGCGCCTGCGCCAGCTCTTCGGCGCTGCGGGCCTCAAGCCCACCGCCGTGGCTGACTACGTCACCGGCACCTGGGGCCTGCCCGAGTCCTGGGTTGCCCACGTCGAGGCGGAGATTCTGCTGGGCTCCCGCGAGGAGGACTCGGTGCGCGGCGGCTCGCTGAGCACCGTGCCGGCGAGCGCTACCTCCAAGTCCGCAGCACACGAGCTGATCGACGCCGCCGTCCAGGCCGTCGCCGCTACCCACGGTGCATCCGTATCCAAGGGCACGGCCGCCGGTGGCGCCGGTGGCGGTGCCGTGGTTGACTCCGCTGCGCTCGATGCCTTTGCCGAGACCGTCACTGGTGAGAGCGGCGTGCTGGCGACTGTCGCCCGCCAGGTTCTTTCCCAGCTGGGCCTAGACTCCGAACCGGAGCTCATCGAGGCACCTGATACCACCGTCATCGATGCCGTCGAGGCAGAGCTCGGCTCCGGTTGGCTCAAGTCCGTCACGCCGTCCTTTGATGCGAACAAGGCCGTGCTTTTCGACGACTCCTGGGCCATCGCCCGCGAGCGCCTCGCCCGCCTGGCACTGGGCCAGGCCGAGTACCCGGTGGACAGCTTCCGCGGTGCCGGCGAGGACCTAGCGCGTCAGGCCCGCTGGTGGAAGCGCGAGGAGATCGCGAAGGCCGCCGTGGACACCACCCCCGGCGCGTTCGCCGGCGAGGTCGCCCTGGTCACGGGCGCTGCTCCTGGTTCCATCGCCACCGCGCTGGTGGAGCGTCTGTTGGAGGGCGGCGCGACCGTCATCATGACCGCCTCCCGTGTCAGCCAGGCCCGCAAGGAATTCGCGCGCACGCTCTACGCAGAGCACGGCGCTGCTGGTTCCGCCCTGTGGCTGGTCCCGGCGAACCTGTCCAGCTTCCGCGATATTGACGCGCTCATCGACTGGATCGGCTCCGAGCAGCGCGAGTCCGTGGGCAACGAGGTCAAGATCCTCAAGCCGGCCCTTACCCCGACGCTGGCCTTCCCCTTCGCCGCGCCGAGCGTATCCGGCTCGCTGGCGGATGCCTCCGGCACCACCGAGGCCCAGGCCCGCTTGCTGCTGTGGTCCGTCGAACGCACCATTGCGGGGCTGGCGAGGTTGAGCCAGGAGGATGTGGACAAGCGCTGCCACGTTGTCCTGCCGGGCTCGCCCAACCGCGGCACCTTCGGTGGCGACGGCGCCTACGGCGAGGTCAAGGCAGCACTCGATGCCATCCTCAACAAGTGGAAAGTCGAAGCCGGTTGGCCGCAGGGTGTCACGCTGGCGCAGGCCAAGATCGGCTGGGTCGCCGGCACGCACCTCATGGGCGGCAACGATGGGCTGGTGCCCGCTGCCGAGAAAGCCGGCATCAAGGTGTGGAGCCCGGAGGAGATTTCCGCCGAGCTCATGGACCTGGCCAGCGCCGATTCGCGCGAGCAGGCAGCGCACGCCCCGGTGGAGAAGGACCTCACCGGCGGCTTGGAGGGCTTCTCCCTCAAGGAGCTCGCCGCAGATGTGGAACCGGCAGGAACCACTGGCGCAGCTGCACATGAGGAAAAGGACGCCCCCGCCACCATCACCGCACTGCCCAACCAGGTACAAGCAGTACAGCCTGGCCTGGAGGAAGAAATCGGCCAAGTCACCACGGACCTGGAGGACATGGTGGTCATCGCCGGTATCGGCGAGGTCTCCTCGTGGGGCTCCGGCCGCACGCGCTTCGAGGCCGAGTATGGCCTGCAGCGCGATGGTTCCGCGGAACTGACCGCCGCTGGCGTACTGGAGCTGGCCTGGATGACCGGGCTGGTGGAATGGCGCGAGGACCCACACCCGGGCTGGTTCGTCGTGGAGAGCGATGAGGAGATCGCCGAGGAGGACATCTTCGAGCGCTTCCGCGATGAGGTCGTCGCACGCTCCGGCGTGCGCACGCTGACGGATAAGTATCATCTCACCGACCGCGGTTCCATCGACCTGACCACCGTCTTCCTGGACCGCGACGTCACCTTCACCGTGGATTCGGAGGCCACCGCCCGCGATATCCAGGACGCGGATCCGGAGTTCGTCACCATCGTCGAGGTGGACGGCGAATGGCAGGTCACCCGCCGCCAGGGTGCGACCGTCAAGGTCCCGCGCAAGGCCACGCTGACCCGTACCGTCGCCGCGCAGATGCCGGATGATTTCGACGCCGCCAAGTGGGGCATCCCGGAGCACATGCTCGACTCCCTGGACCGCATGGCGGTGTGGAACCTGGTCAGCGCGGTGGATGCCTTCACCCAGGCCGGCTTCTCCCCGGCGGAGCTGCTGCGCTCCATCCACCCGGGCCAGGTGGCCACCACGCAGGGCACCGGTATCGGCGGCATGGAGTCCCTGCACAAGGTCTTCGTCACCCGCTTCCTCGGTGAGGAGCGCCCGTCCGACATCCTGCAGGAGGCCCTGCCCAACGTCATCGCGGCGCACACCATGCAGTCCCTCGTGGGCGGCTACGGTTCCATGATTCACCCCATCGGTGCCTGCGCTACCGCGGCGGTGTCGATTGAGGAGGCCGTGGACAAGATTGCCCTGGGCAAGGCCGATGTGGTCGTGGCCGGCGGTATCGACGATGTCCAGGTGGAGTCCCTCCAGGGCTTCGGCGATATGAACGCCACCGCGGAGACCGCAAAGATGACCGCCAAGGGAATCGATGATCGCTTCATCTCCCGCGCCAACGACCGCCGCCGCGGCGGCTTCCTCGAAGGCGAGGGCGGCGGCACGGTCCTGCTGGTGCGCGGTTCCCTTGCACAAGAGCTGGGTCTTCCGGTTCTCGCAGTGGTCGCGCACGCGGCCTCCTATGGCGACGGCGCCCACACCTCCATCCCGGCTCCTGGCCTGGGTGCGCTGGGTGCTGGCCGTGGCCGGGAGAACTCCCGCCTGGCACGCTCGCTGCGCGGTCTGGGCCTGACGCCAAACGACGTCAGCGTCCTGTCCAAGCACGACACCTCCACCAACGCCAACGACCCCAACGAGTCGGAGTTGCACTCCATCCTGTGGCCAGCTATCGGCCGCGACGCGGACCAGCCGATGTTCGTCATCTCCCAAAAGACGCTCACCGGCCACTCCAAAGCCGGCGCCGCGCTCTTCCAGACCGGCGGCATCATCGACGTCTTCCGCACG
>NZ_KV821968.1:12177-24133 GCF_001815785.1 Corynebacterium sp. HMSC056F09 | reverse complement strand
TGGTGTGGCTGCGCTCCCCGCTGGACCTCGCTGCGGCGGGCCACAGCGTGAAGGCCGCGGCACTGACCTCGCTCGGCTTCGGCCACGTCAGCGCGCTCATCGTCTACGCCCACCCAGGTGTGTTCGAGCAGGCTGTGTCTCAGCAGCGCGGGGCGGATGCAGCTGCCGAGTGGCGTGAGCACGCCGAGCAGCGCCTGCGCGCCGGCCGCGCACACTTCGAGGCCGGAATGCTGGGCCGCGCCCCGCTCTTCGAGGTCATCGAGGGCCGCCGCCTACCGCACGCCGACGCCAAGGTGATGATTGACGGCTACGGTCTCGTCGACGCCGACAAGGCCGCGGAAATCTCCATGCTCCTCGACGCCGATGCGCGCCTGGGCAGCAACGGTGAATTCCCGGGTGCGTAACCTCTAGCAATTAGGGCCAGTTCAAGTACGAACTGGCCCTTTCCTTTCGGACTAACCTCGTTTCGCTCTATGTCGCGACGATATTTGCTCACCAACGCTTTTCAATTAAATGTTCCATCACACGCTTTCAAACATCCGCCGAAAAATATTGACAAGCATGATTACGGAATCAGCGATTATGCCAGCTTCACGGCGCGATGAGTTCGGTGCGTGTTTTATCGAATGAGCTAACGAAACTGCCTTACGAACAAAACTACGCAGTTCACTATTCGCTGGTCCTGGAAGTTCTACTTCAACAACTCGTGCCAGCCGGTTTTTGAGTTTCCCTCATTAAATTTATCCGCATCATCACCATTCCGTAAGTGACGAGTTTCGTCAAAGGCTACGCGGTTCAATTCATGTTGGCGGACATGAAAAACTGACCAGTGGCGGACACGGGATTTAGGGGTTTGGGGAGTTTTTATTGGGGGTAGGAAAATAAGGGGTCTTCATCCGATGTTCGATAGAAGAGTCTAACCGGACTCATCTAGCGAAAAGCATGGACGGACCTGACTCCGTCTCTAATCAGCAGCAATTGTCTTCTAGAAGAAGCAGGGGTGAAGTTGAGGTGTCAGGCCTGTGGCCCCGCCGTCGCCGATGGTGACTCCAACACCGGGTTCCTCGTGCCTATCGAAGGCAACCACAGCACGCGGCCGCGCGCCGTCGGCACGTTCCGTGAAATCACATGTGCCAAGCTTCACGGACCTCATGCCACAGGTGCGCCCGACACCGAACAACACGGCTCCCATCGGTCGGCTGATGCACCACGTCATCGTCGTTCGGACTCGAGGAGCATCCCAGCGCTAGATCGACGTCACAACAGGGCTCTGAACCAGAGGGGATAAGTTCGCTTACCATACTCCAACAGGACGAGTCAATCATTCGAACACGCCCTGCCCCCGTGGTGTCCGCCACTGGTCAGTTTCTCATGGCCATAGGCGGACTTTTTTATGTCCGCCTCCGGTCAGCTTTTCATGTCCGCTAACAATTCATCGAGAATGCGAACCACCCGATTACCGACATCACTGAAGTCACTTTGAGTATTTGCAAAAGCAAACTTCTCACGGAGCTCCTTGATTTCTGTATCAATCCGCACCCATCCGATAGAATCCCGCGGGCTAACAGGAGAAACCAATTTTCCTTGAAGCTGCGCATCTTCGAGGCCTTCGACATGCCTCTCAAACGGATCAAATATTGCGCTAAGAATCCGCCGTCTAGCTTGATAGCTTCCTTCAGCATCGTTCTGTTTCCAATAGTCTTTAAACGAAGACTCATGACGCGCGACGCTATTTAGTACCGGTAGGGCGGTATCGAGTACCGACCGGTGCGGATATCGGGTACCGGGGGTAGTTTTTGGGCACTCTTTAGTGGACGGCCCGCGCAGTGTGTACGTGTGGATCGCGTTCACGTGGAAGGAGTGATGGTGGTGACGGATTACCGTGCCATCATGTTTGCCTTGGTTGCCGGGAATCGTTCCTGGAACCAGATTCGAGCCGATTTAGGGGTCTCGAAGTCGACGATTGATAAGGGCAGTCGCGTTGTAAGGGACCATCAAATCGATGCTCGTGGGATTGCTGGATTGTCGAATGCCCAGTTAGAGGAGCTATTTCCGGATAACCGGCGTCGCAACGATGCGGAGTTCCTCGCACCGGATTTCAAAAAGGTTGCCGAGCGGATGGTCTCTGGCAAGCGCGTGACGTTGAAAGTCGCGCACGCCAAGTACCTGAAGTTACCTGTTGGTACTGGTCAGCGTCATTATTCGTATCGACAGTACTGTTCGCTGTTTGAGCATTATGTCGATGTTCATCAGCTGTCAGCGCAACTGAATCACGATCCCGGTGACGAGCTCATGGTGGACTGGTCGGGCGATGGAATGGTCGTTGTGGATCCGGTCTCGGGCCAGCGGTTTACCGCGCACTTGTTTGTAGCTTCATTGCCGCACTCAGGGATGAGGCATGTATCGGCGTGGCCGGATCAAAAAATGCGGTCGTGGCTTTTAGCCCACCGTGCGGCTTTGGAGTATTTCGGTGGTTGTCCGCTGCGGTTGATCCCGGATAACGCGCTTACAGCCACGCAACAGATTTCCCGTGGGCTGCGGGGGCGTATCCCGGTTGCGGAGTATTCCACATTTGCCGATTTCTATCAGATAGGTATTACTGCGGCGAAACGCTACCGGCCGCGGTACAAGGCGAATATTGAAAAGGCCGTGGATATTACCCAGCAATGGTGCGTAGAATACCTCGACGACCAGGAGTTCTACAGTTTCGACATGCTCAATAAAGCACTCGAGGACCAAAGCGATTTCATCAACGATCGCCGTCCCTACCGCGGGCAGGATATCTCTCGTCGCCAGTTGTTTGAAGACCATGAGCAACAGCTGCTGCGCCCGTTGCCCGACCGGCGGTGGTCGTGGTCGCGGTGGAAGAAGTCCAAGGTCGCAATGAACTACCACATCCGGATCGCCAATCACTGGTATTCAGTGCCGTGGAAGCTAGCGGGCAAGTTCGTCGACGTGCAACTCTTTGATGACTATCTGGATGTCTTCTACGACGGTGAGATTGTTGCTTTACATCGTATTGCCCCTGCTAATTATGGCTACTCCACCTTGGATGAGCATGTGGACCTGACAACCATAAGGACTTAAACACCCAGTGGAACCGGCAACGCTTGGAAGACTGGGCGAAAAGTATTGGGACAGCGACAGCACAGCTCATCGGCCAGATGTTTAACGCTCGTAAAGTCGAAGCCCAAGCATATTCTAGCGTTCTGGGCGTACTGAACCTATCGCAAGGCTCCATCCACGCTCACCTGACCATTGTGATGGCAGCGATGGCCACAGGCCACGTGTTGGAAGAAGCCTCGGGCCTGTCGCTGAAGCGATTGGTACGAATCTTGAAGAAATACCGATCGTTTACCGTCGAAATCTCAGGCCACACACTCCACGCACAAACCGACCTGCCCGCCGGCGTCCGCGAACTCGCCGAAAAGCTACCCCAACTGTCTGACTAAAATGACCTAAGTCAGGAAACGTTAGCGTTAAAATGTTAGCGTTAAAACGTTAGCGCTTTAACGTCATAACACTAACACTAAAAACACCACTCAACCACCGCAATCATTGGGCAAGTTGGCCATAGTCAAAGCTGTGACCCTGGAAATTCGAAAGACGTCACAGCAACAAACCACCACCCCAGACAACCTTCACATGAGATGCCTTTTAAACATTATAAAATATGTCACACGTTCACCCCTTAGAGAATTAAATTATATTTTTCATTGACTGTGCCTTGGCTCACTGCTACCCTTTCTGTAACTTCACTCATGAAAGGAGGAGGCCAATGTCATTCGATTTTGAAGTGATTTCCACCCAGAATCTGATGGAAGCCCACCGCGTTGGACAGGCATAAAACATCAGACAACCACGGGGACCTGAATACATTCGGGCCCCCTTTTTACTTTAAGGAGAACAATGTCCTTGATATCATTCCGGACCGCCCATGAAGTTAGGCCTCTAGGGGATGGCAGGTCAGTTGTTGGATCAAACACGGCAGGAATCGGGCACTATGTCCAGGATCCAGACCACCATCTCCAAAAATTGAATAAAATTTTAAACGGCACCCTAAATCAGCAAGAAGCTACCGAACAGATCGCTAAGCAAACGGGAATTTCTCCCTTTAATGCACATACTCTGCTCGAGAAGCTAATCCAGCTAGGACACATTGAGGCCATTTCTCAACCCAACTTAACCCCAGAACAACAGACTCGTTTTTCTCGCAGTACTGCGCTCTACTCATGGCTAGGCGGATTTGGGAAATTTGATCGATGGGCTCCTCAAGAAATTATCTGCTCGTCGAGCATTTGTATTTTAGGGGCCGGAGGCATTGGATCTAGCATCGCGTTACAGATGGCCGCAAGTGGAATAGGAAAAATAACTCTCGTTGATTTTGACACTGTCGAGTTGTCCAACCTGAATCGACAAATTGCTTATTCGGAAAAATCTATCGGCAAATTAAAGACTGATGAACTCAAAAATAGGATTAGAGAGTTAAATAGCGATTGCTCAGTACGTACGATCGAGCGAAAAATTGAAGGAGTAGAGGAATTAATTCCCATTTTCAAGGAAGCAGATCTAGTTATAAGAGCAATCGACAACCCACCCGAATCGGCATATTGGGTATCAGAAGCCGCAATAGCCACCAAAAAGCCCTGGATTGACTGCAGCTACGCCGGGCCGATGGCGGTTTGCGCGACTTTTGTCCCCGGAACGACAGGGTGCTACCGATGCCTTCGAGAAAGTGAAAAACAACGGCTGCAACAGAATAATATTTCTGGACTCTACGAGGAAACCCCTCTTGGAATTAACGCTGCGATAGCACCTATCGTGTCAATAGCCAGTGCATTGGCTTCACTCGAAGCCTTAAGGTTCTTAGTCTCAAGAACCAACTTATCTATGGGCAAAGTTCTACATCAAAACCTTGCAGACTATTCAAATCAATATTCCATTGATTTCCCCTCGTCTTGCCAACATTAGCCTTCATGAAAGGACTAAGAAATGGCCACCTTAATGAGTATTCCTGGCTATCGCCGCTTAGTCGGAACAATGGCGTTCAACCAAACTGGTTATGCAATGGCTTCAGTAATAGTTCCACTATTGATTTTTGACATAAGCAAAAACGCCACACTGGCAGGATCAGTATCAGCTTTTGGAACAGGTTCGCTTATTCTTTTGAGCCTGTTTGCCGGTGCATTAACAGATAAGTTTCATCCCTCAGTAGTGCTAAAACTAGTTACTCTCGCTCAAACGATCATTTGGATCAGCATTGCTCTCATGCTCTCCTTTAGTGATCTTCCGTTACTCCCCATAGTTTTATGCATCGTTCTCGCTTCCGCGCTCTCTGCATTCGACGCACCAAGCGAACAAAGTCTCATCAAGCAGATGGTCCCTACAAGCGATCTAGGTACAGCAAATGCTATCGCGCATGGACGTGAATCCACTGCGGAAGTTTTCGGCGGACCGAGCGCCGGACTTCTTTACGGTTTAAACCCCCACTTAGCTCTTTTTGTCCAGGGAGCATTCCATGCCATCGCCTGCGCTCTCGTTCCTCGAAAGCCTAATTCAGCGTCAACAAATCAGCTACCCGAAGAACACGACACAAATGTTTCTGTTCTAAAGTCCTCGACTGATGGGTTCCGTTTTGTATTTAGCCACACAGGGCTGCGCGCAATCACTCTCGTGGCAGCCGTTGCCAACATTCCAATGTCAGCTTTTATCTTGGTACTGATTTTTTCATACCGCGCTACAGGAGAATCTGCATTCATTATCGGTTTGATTTCAGCATCTTTTGGATCCGGTGTCATCGTAGGTTCTTTTTTGGCCAGCAAGCTAGCAGAGGTTGTACCACTAGGAAAACTTGGCACTATAGCTTTACTTACCTTCACAATAAGCCTTATTGTGCTTACCACACTACATAGCAATACGGTCGCCACCATCATTGCTTTGTTTATCGCGGGTCTACCCCTAGCGTCTTTTAATACTGCAATTGGGGCTTTTACTGCCGCCATTACCCCTGACTACCGAATGGGCGCAGTAACCACAGCTTCTACCATTCCTGGAATATTTCTCATGCCATTCGGAGCATTTCTCGCTGGCTTTGGATTTGAGCACTGGGGAGCTTCAACAACACTCGGACTCATTTCAACATTCGCGCTCATTGCCACCATGATGACGCTAACCTCAGCGGTTCGCGGAATACCATTGCTATCTCAACTCGACGAAGTTCAATCCTGATAGTTCCACTCTGCACTGTAATGCTCTTAAAATAAGGATTACCCCATAGAACGATTAAGCCAAATAACTTTCGACGACATATACCTCATCTCCCCGTCCAGTTGGAATGATTGAAACACCGTAATGCTCCCAGACCTAATCAAAATCCAGGACTTCCAGAAAGAGAACTCTGGGCGACTGGTGAGCGACGGTTTCAAGGAGCCCGACCCCCGGAAAGTAGACACCGTGGGGTGAACAAAATGTAGGTGTAAGCCTATCAGGCCTTAAGCGGCTTGGGACTCGAACTCATCGGGGGTTTGGTATCCGCACCATGTGTGCCGACGGCACGTGTTGTAGCGCACGCACCACCGGAATACGTCTCTGCGGCAGATAAGTTGATTGGCGAAGGTCTTTGTATCTTTGAGGACCTCCCGTTTTAAAGCCGCGTTGAACGACTCAGCGAGCGAATTATCCGCGCTGGTTCCCACCGCGCCCATCGACTGGGTAACGCCCAAGCGCCTGCATGTTGCCTGGAACTGCGATGAGGTGTACACGCTTCCGTGATCTGAGTGGAAAATCGCACCGTCTAGACCTCCTCGCAGGTGGGAAGCGTTTTCGAGGGCTTCTTCTACCAGTTCGGTGCGCATGTGATCTGCGATAGCAAAGCCGATAAGTTTGCGGGAGAAACAATCAATAGCTGTTGCTAAGTACATGTTCGTTCCGTCTGCGATCGGCAGATACGTAATATCGCCGACAAGCACACGATTTGCAGCGCAGGCGGTGAAGTCACGGTTCACCAAGTCTGCGAACACGCGCCGGCCTTTGTCGCGCACAGTGGTCTTGACCCTGCGCTTCTTCTGAAATCCGAACAGGTTCTGGGCCCGCATCAAGCGGGCCACCTTTTTGCGATTGATCCGCTTGGCAGGGGTTGTAGCACCGTCGCGACGTGTGGGATCGTTGAGTTCGGCAGTGATGCGACGAGCGCCCCACACGCCGTTTTCAGCATCGAAAATGGCCTGGATCTCCGCGGCCATCACAGCGTCATCTACAAGGCGCGCACGGCGCCGCGGAGCCGATTTCTTCCATTTGTAGTACGAAGACCGATTTAGGCCCAGGACTGTGCACATCCGCTTGACCGAGTAGTCGGCGAGATTGTCACAGGCGAACTGGAAGCGGATCACTAGGTCGTCTCTTCCGCAAAATACTTCGCGGCCTTGCGCAGAATATCGCGCTCTTCACGAAGCCTTTTGTTTTCGCGTTCTAACTGGCGAATTCTTTCCGCATCAGCAAGCTTTTCTACGGGTGACGATGCATCATCATCCTTAGGCACGTTGGTGCCGAATTGCTTGTACCAGTATCCCAAAGTCGAGCGATTGATCCCGAGTTCTTCTGCGACCTTGCGCATCGAGGTATGACGTGAGCCGCAGTCGACAACCGAACAAAATCATCGAAAGCCTGTCCCGACTCTGATTCATGGAAGTAAACAACGTTCTTCTGCGCTACTTCTCGCGAAGGATCCTGCGCCACATCGAGGTTTCCCGACCGCAGTCGCGTAATTGAAGATTTAGCGCGACCATAGGCTTCGAGCAAATTGAACAAGAACTCGCGATCATATTCGGCACGGCCACCTAGTTTCGACGTTCGTTCCTCGACTGCGCACAGGTTCAACTTTGCCATTGTGACGCCTCTATTCCCTTTATCAATTCACGAAAATCTACAGCTCAACCGGGCAAGACCACGATCAAGGGGCCGCCACAGACAAACCTTCGATAATCATAACAAGGCTCACTTGGTGTAATGCCGGCTTCGTCTCTCCGGCCTCAAATTCCGCTGCCTTCATATCAGCATCACTTCAGCTTCTCGGAACTCTCCTGTTCCAGTTCTCGTGCCGACCGCAAAGAAGAATATTCTTTAGCAATCAATCGTCCCCGCTTACGCAAGACTTCGAGGTTATATCCGGCTTCTGCCTCGTCTGCACAACATTGAAGCATCTTACCGGTTACTGGAGCTCCGTTAATCTTTTGTGCTCGCAGTCCACCGGGATAACAGCTATCCCGGTAAACTAGGACATCAATCTACCGAGATAAACCTTATCCCCAATGCCCCAAGCGCATGAGAGGAGTCAGCTGTGGCAAAAACAGTCGAATTGGAATGGATCCCCGCTGATGGCAGCGGTCTTTCTCGACGCGCCAAACAAGGAGGTAAGTATCACGCTTTCGTTCCCGATCCACTTGCAGGCATGTCGTTGAAGCTTCCGTCCGAGCTCTCGCGACGTATCGTTCGCATCGAGCGGGAGATTCACAATCTTGGGATGAGAGACAATACCCATTCCCTTGAAGGCGTTGCGCGACTCCTGCTCCGTTCTGAGGCCGTCGCTTCCTCCCGGATCGAGGGAATCGCTCCTAACTCCGACAAAGTGGCCATGGCGATCCTCGCGCGTGAATCAGATTCCGGAATTCGGGGTTTCAAAGAATCCGCAACAGCTGTCGCCCGCAATGTCGCCATCCTCGACACCATCAATGCAGACTTGGCTTACAAAGACGAGCTAGTCCTGGATGACATTGTTGCAATGCAGACAGCGCTCGTTGCAGAAAAGCCTTTACAAGGAGTACGTACTACTCAAAACTGGATTGGCGGGTCTGACTATCACCCCATCGATGCAGCTTTTGTTCCCCCGCCTCCCGTGCAAGTCCCAGAACTCCTCGATGATCTCATTGAATACTTCAACGGGGCAGACCACGCCGCGCTCGTTCAAGCAGCGCTCGTACATGCACAGTTCGAGACCATCCACCCATTCCCGGATGGGAATGGGCGCGTGGGACGAGCCATGATTCACGCACTTTTGCAGCGCAGAGGGCTCACCGATGCTGCGGTTCTCCCTGTCAGTATGGTGCTGGCAACGCTCGGTGACCGTTACGTCGACGGACTCACGAAATTCCGCGAGGGTGACGTGCTGGCATGGATCTCTTTCTTCGTCGAGGCTGCACAAGTCGCCACCACCAAAGCAGCTGAACTTGCGGATAGCGTCGCCGCGCTAGAAGCAGAATGGATGGACAAGGTCAATCACCACCGCACTGCGCAAGGAAGCAAGCGCGCATTGAAATCGAATTCAACGGAGTTCCAACTGCTCAAGAAGCTTCCTGCCATGCCTTTGGTCACGGTGTCCATCGTGAAGTCCGAGCTGGGGATTTCATCGACAAGCACGGCCCGAGATGCTCTCGATTCACTCACCGACGCTGGCATTCTGCGTAAGAAAGTCATCGGTGCGGGCGGGCTTCTCGGTTACTTCGCTGACGATGTTTTCATGTTGGTCGACGATGCTGAACGCCAACTCGCCTCGACGCAGTTTAATACTCAGCTTTCACCCCCGACCGGCCGAGCAGTTCCAGCCCTTCGCGATAAATAAGCAGTAATCAATAGTGGTCACGCACTTCGTTTCCTTGCATAAGGCAAAGCGTCGTGCTGATGCGACGCTGCAGGAGGAGGGGGCGTCGGAAAGCTCAAAAGAGACCGTCACTAAAAGTGACGGTCCCATCATGGCGCAGGTTAGGTGCCCTTGACGTTGAGGATCTGGCGCAGGGTGTGCTTGACCTCGACGAGCTGGGCGGCATCGGCCATCACGCAGTCGATGTCCTTGTAGGCGTCCGGAATCTCATCGACGAACTCGGCGCCGGGACGGTAGACGATGCCTTCCATGCGTGCGGCAAGGTCCGCCTCGGTGAAGCGGGCCTTGGCCTGGGTGCGCGACATGACGCGACCCGCGCCGTGCGGCGCAGACTTGAGGCCCGGCGGGTAGCCCTTGCCTTCCACGACGTAGCTAGCGGTGCCCATCGAGCCGGGGATGAGGCCGCGGTCGCCTTCGTCTGCTTTGATGGCGCCCTTACGCGTGAGCCACACGTTCTTACCGTAGTGGTTCTCGCGCTGGGTGTAGTTGTGGTGGCAGTTGATGCGCTCGAGCTCGAGGGTCTCGCGATCCGCGCCGGACCAGGTGGCGACGCAGTCGAGGAAGCGGTCCATCATCTCATCGCGGTTGAGCAGCGCAAAGTGCTGTGCCCAGTGGAGATCCGCAATGTAGGAGTCGAACTCTTCCGTGCCCTCGACGAGGTAGGCCAGGTCCTTGTCCGCGAACTGGATCCAGTGCTTCTCGCAGTGACGCTGCGCGGCCTTGATGTGCTTCTGGGCAATCTTGTTGCCCACGCCGCGCGAGCCAGAATGCAGGAACAGCCAGACGCGGTCGGATTCGTCGAGGCAGAGCTCAATGAAGTGGTTACCGCCGCCCAAGCTGCCCAGCTGCTGACGCCAGTTTTTGGAGTGGCCGAGATCCACGCCAGTGTCCTGGGCCAGCTGCGAGAGCTCGCGCGTGCGGGCCTCGGTGCGCGGGTCCATGATCCAACCGTTGTAGTTTCCGGGCGAGAGCGGAATGGAGTCTTCGACCGCGGTGCGCAGGTCCTCGAGAGCGAAGTCCTGGATGTCCGCGTGGGTGAGCCCCGTGCGCACGGCAATCATGCCGCAGCCGATATCCACGCCGACGGCCGCCGGGATGACGGCGCGCAGCGTGCCGAAGACAGTGCCGACCGAGGAGCCCTTGCCAAAGTGGGCATCAGGCATGAGCGCCACATGTGGGTAGACGAAGGGCAGGTCAGCGACGAGTTGTGCCTGCGCCACCGTCTTGTCTTCAACAATGGAGGCGAAGTTGTGCAGGCGCATAAGAGAGCCTTTCTCTGCGTTTGCGTAACGCAGTTCGTGAGAAAGGGCCTGCTTGGGCGGCTGACTTATAAGTTGTGCGCGCGGGTCGCGCGGCTGGCACCAACGTCCGGGATAAGCAGGGCCGCTTTCCCGGGAAATGGTCAAGTCAGCCTGTTAGAAGAGTTGCTTAAAGAGGCGTCCTAGCGGCTGATTGTTATGGGTCATCATCGCGGTTCGCCTCCTTTATGCTTTCTTG
Organism: Corynebacterium sp. HMSC056F09; assembly: GCF_001815785.1. Taxonomy (NCBI): domain Bacteria; kingdom Bacillati; phylum Actinomycetota; class Actinomycetes; order Mycobacteriales; family Corynebacteriaceae; genus Corynebacterium; species Corynebacterium sp. HMSC056F09. The sequence goes on along the minus strand of NZ_KV821968.1, from coordinate 12,984 downwards.
TTCTTCTTCTTTCGGGCTGTTAGTGCTGCGTGTGAGCCTACACGATCTACGCGATTTCTACATGCGATTGATGATGCAAGGAAATTCACCCAGCCACGAAAACTTGACACCGTCCATTCAACCGCATTCACTGCCTGCTCATTTGTTCGTCCGTCTGGCGGGGTGTCGTGCGCCGTGACAAGCTTCGTTTAATCGTTCAGCCCGCCTCGCCCTAGTCGAGAGTGGGCTGGATCTTTATCTGGGTTATGCAGCAAGAGTGCACTGGGCAAGGCCGACGTCGTGGTCGCCGGCGGCATCGACGAGCGCTTCATCTCCCGCGCCAACGACCCGAACGAGTCCGAGCTGCACTCCCTGCTGTGGCCAGCGATTGGCCGCGATGAGGATCAGCCGATGTTTGTCATCTCCCAGAAGACACTCACCGGCCACTCCAAAGCGGGTGCCGCGCTCTTCCAAACCGGCGGCATCATCGACGTCTTCCGCACGCACCGCATCCCGGCGAACGTGTCCCTGGACTGCGTCGACCCGCTTATCGCCCCGAAGGCGCCGAACCTGGTGTGGCTGCGCTCCCCGCTGGACCTCGGCTCTGCGGGCCACAGCGTGAAGGCCGCGGCGCTGACCTCGCTCGGCTTCGGCCACGTCGGCGCGCTCATCGTCTACGCCCACCCCGGCGTGTTCGAGCAGGCCGTGTCCCAGCAGCGCGGGGCGGACGCCGCCGCCCAGTGGCGTGAGCACGCCGAGCAGCGCCTGCGTACTGGCCGTGCACACTTCGAGGCCGGCATGCTGGGCCGCGCCCCGCTCTTCGAGGTC
>NZ_KV821968.1:0-12077 GCF_001815785.1 Corynebacterium sp. HMSC056F09 | reverse complement strand
GGGCCGCGCCCCGCTCTTCGAGGTCATCGAAGGCCGCCGCCTCCCGGCGCAGGACGCCAAGGCCGCCGAGATTGCCATGCTTCTCGACGACACCGTGCGCCTCACCGATGACGGCACCTACCCCTCCGCCTAAGGCCGCCCCTTCAGAGAAGAAGGTCTAACAGCAAGCCCTTAGAACAAGCCGAGGACGTCCGCAAAGAAGCGGGCCTCCTCGGCTTCTTTTCTGCCTGCTCCCTTCGCCTCGTGATAGTTTTTCGCATAAGGCACCGTTTACTTAATTGCGAGACTTCCAGGAACCAGGGGTGAAGCATGGATATCGAGAAGTTCCTCATGACAGCTGTCGGCTCACTCAGCGTCATTTCCCTTGCCGGTTGGCTCATCGCTGATTACGAGTGGTCAACCAGGGCCACAACGGTTATGGGGTTTGGATTCCTCGTCTCGGCCCTCCTCAATAAGCGCAAGCAAAACAAAACTGCGGGCCAACGCCGGGTAACTGAAGAATCTACGCAGTGACAGCGTGCCGGCCACGCAGCGCGGAAGGTACGCCTTCCCTCGGCCTTGCAACTACCCTATCTGCCAAACTTAGCGCCGATCCATGCAACGCGGGAGCAAGGTTTTGGCATCTAGGAGCGTTCCCCGGCTAGCCGCTTTCCCAGGTCCAGTAGCCATGCGGCGATTATTATCGGAGCTCATCGGACGCTCCCTTGAAAGAAGCTACTCATGACCCAACCTCCGTATCCGCCGCACACCCCGCCTCCGGGCCCCAGTCAGCAGGGGCCACGACAGCACGGCAGCCCACAGCAAAACCCCTATGCCAACCAGCCCTTCCCTCCACAGGGACCTCCTTATGGCAGCCCTGGTGGCGGTTACGGGGCTGCCCATCTCCAGCCAGAGCCGCCGAAGAAAAAGTCCGTCGTTGGAATCATCGCCACGGCGCTCGCCGTACTGGGAACAATCATCGCCTGCATCCCCGGCATCTACGTCGCAGGCTGGATCATTCTCCTCGTAGCTCTTATTACCGGCGCCGTCTCACTTTTCCTCAGCAACCAGTCAACTGCGTGGGGAGCAGTCGCCCTGATCATCACTGTGGTGGGCAGCTTGATCGCCTCGGTCGTCTTTTTCTTCTTCATGGCCGCAAAATTCATCGGGTCGCTTCCGGACACTACGCAAACACCCGGAATATCAAGTTCTGTCGTGGGCACGACGGTGCGCCCCTGGGATGAGGAGGAGACGCTGGACAGCACGGGCTCCCCCACCCCAACAGCAACGGAATACTACGAAAGCGTTCCTGATGAGAACGGAAACCAAGTCATTGAAGAAGGCACGCCCGGTTCTCGTTCTAACCCGCTACCGCTCAACACGACGCTGAAAGGACCGGAATGGCACGTGGATGTCAGCAACCTCAACTTTGATGGCACGGACGAAGTCATGGCCGCGGACCCTTCCTACAAGCAGCCAGACGACGGGAAGAAATACCTGGTCTTTGATTTGACCTTGACGTACGTGGGCAACGAGACCGACGCCGGCTCGGAAATGGCGTTCCTTTACTTCGGCCCGGGCGAGGAGTCGAATGGGCAGCCCCTCATGTGGGATGTCAATGGGTTTATCGACGTAGACACTCCCTTCCAGCCGCAAGAGAAACGTACCGGCCGAGTGGCTGTCAGCGTGCCTGAGAACGGCGCGGAAGACGGCACGTTCGGCATCGTCGTGCCGGGCACCGAGATTCCCTTCCACCTCGCTTTGAAGTAGAGCTACATCCCTGCCGTCTCGTCCTGTGCCTGCCGCGCGTTATCTGAAATCTCACGCGCTCTCTGTTCCAAGCTTTCTTGGGCGCGGGCCTGGGCTTGGGAGGAGCTATCAGAGCGCGGCGGGGCTTGGATAAAACGCTCCGAGTGTAGCCCCAGTTGCAGTTCCTTGGCGCGCAACACCTCAGCATCAATTTTGATGCCGACGATGAGCACGGTGTTCATCAACCACATGGCCATGAATACCGCCATGACGGTGCTCAGCGCACCATAGGCGCTGGCCGCAGCGAAGTACTTCAGGTAAAGGCCTACCAGCCCCCAGGACACTACTGTGCCCACGAGCGCCACCACCGAACCATAAGTAATCCACCTAAAGCGCCCAGGCCGCACGTTGGGGCCGAAGTGATAGAGCACTGCAATGAGCGTGAGCACCACGATCACAGTGACGGGAAAGCGCAGCCAGTTCCACACCGGAAGGAAGATTCTTACCAAGTACGTGGCGGTATCTTCTAGCCCTACGTTGCGCGCGAGCGGAATCAACCCTTCGTTAAGAACAGCATCACGCAGCAAGTTGGCAAAAAGCACGATGACCGCGCCCACCACGATGACTGCTGTCAGCCCCCACATCAGCGCCCACGTGCGGATGATCCCGCGGCCTTCCACCCGGCCGTACACGGTATTGGCAGTGCGCGAGAAGGCCCGCACATACGCCGACGCTGAAAACAGCGAAATGGCCAGGGAAATGATCAGTGCCAACGTGCCCTGCGCGCTAGAGCCGATGATCGTGCCGACGACCGTATGGGCTTGCTCAGAAAGCGAGCCAGGGACGTACTGTTCGATGAGCTCTGAGGTCAGCTGCTCCACTTCCGCTTGGCGGGAGGAGAAGATGAGCGTGGCAATGGAGTAGGCGGCCAGTACCGTGGGCGCAAAAGCCATGAGCGTGAAGTAGGTCATCCCGGCGGCACGGTCCATGAAGGCATCGTGGAAAAAGTCATTCCACGTGCGGCGGATGATCAGCCCCCAGCTCTCCTTGCGGAGCCGGTTGTCCCTGGAGAAAGGGTCGCGTTCCTCATCGTGGCCCTGGACCTCAAGGATGGTCGAGCTCTTAAACGGCACGATGGTCTCTGGCTCTTCGGCCGGAATAGCGTTGCCGCCAATCTCCTCTTCGCTCATATCTGACCAGCGTATGCGGCACAGCCCGCATTCAGGGGAAGGACACTCGGGCCACAGGCTAAGCCGTGGTTACACTGGGAAAGCATGACTGAGAAGAACACCGAGAACAAGATCAACGTAAAGTCCTTCGAGCTCGACCACCGGCTTGTCGACGCCCCCTATATCCGCGTCGCCGACCGCACCGACCTGGGCGGCGGAGTCGAGATTATCAAGTATGACCTGCGCTTCTGCCAGCCCAACAAGGAGCACCTCGGCACCGAGGCAATCCACTCGGTGGAGCACATGATGGCCAACTTCATGCGCAACTACACCGACAAGCTCATCGGTTTTGCCCCGATGGGCTGCCGCACCGGCTTCTACGCCATCACCAACGGTATGGAGCAGGACGAGCTGCTCCGCGCCGTCGAGGGCGCGCTCAATGACATCCTCAACGCCACCGAGGTTCCCGCCGCCAACGAGGTACAGTGCGGCTGGGGCGCCCACCACTCACTCGAGGGCGCACAGGAGGCCGCACGCGATTTCCTCGCGGCCAAGGATGAGTGGCTCAACGTCATGACCTAAGCGGCGGTGAAAGCTTGGGGCAATGGAGCCCTAACCGCTAGTGCTCGAGGCGTCGGATCTGGATGCGGGAGAAAAACAGCCCGGCGACGCCGATCCCCAAGACGCTCGCCATTAAGGTGCAGCGCGCTGCGCTGAACTCCGCGAACAGGCCTGGGACCAACAGCATCGCCACCGCGCAGAGAAGGGCCGAAACAAAGAGGAGGATGGCAAAGAGTACGTCTTTGGGGATGTACATGCGAGGTCCTTTCTGGGCGCCTAGTGTTTGCGGCGGCGAGCTAGCAATTCAACGCTATTTTAAATATTGCGCACTTATATTTCTACCCCTAGCCAGATGGGCTCCGGCTCCAGCGTCACACCGAAGGCCTTCTGAACCCCGGCGCGAATCTCGCGGGCCAGCGCAACGATGTCGTCTGCAGTGGCCTCACCGCGGTTGGTCAGCGCCAGGGTGTGCTTGGTGGACAAGGTTGCCTTCGCACCCGATTCTTCACCCGGGTAGCCCTTTGCAAAGCCGGCGCGCTCGATGAGCCACGCAGCGGAGAGTTTTTCCTTATCTTCTCCTCTTTCTCTCGACGTGGTGGTCCCACCCACCACGTGGCGCGGCATGCGGTCCGCATCCTCGTCGCCGCGGGCGGCGCGGACGGCTTCCTGGATGGAATCGGCAAGCTGCGGTTCCACGATGGGGTTGGTAAAGAAGGAACCGGCTGACCAGGTGTCGTGGTCTTCTGGGTCGAGCACCATGCCCTTGCCGCGACGCAGCTTCAGCACTTCCTCACGGACTTCCGCGACTGGGCGGCGCTCACCTGGGTTCTGGGTGAGCTGGCCAAAGCGCAGGGGTGTGGACAGCCCATCGGTGGTCAGCTGCAGCTCAATAGCCAGCACCACGCCGCGCCCGGTGAATTTCAGGTTGGAGTAGCGATAGGCCAACTCCAGGTCTGCGGCCGGCACCCACGTTGCGGTCCGCGTAGCGCGCTCATAGAGGTAGACCTGCGTGAGGACGTCGGAGGTCTCCGCGCCATAGGCGCCGACATTCTGCACCGGTACGGCACCCGCATTGCCCGGGATGCCGGAAAGGCATTCGATGCCGCCCAGACCGCACTCCACGGTCAGGGCCACGACGTCATCCCATACCGCGCCCGCATCGGCGCGCACGAGGCCGTTGGCCACGGTCACGTCGATGTCTTCGAAGTCGAGCACCACGACCACGACATCCAACTGGCCTTCCGCCACCACAAGGTTGGAGCCGCCGCCGACGACGAGGTAGTCCTGGGAGGCGTCGTCAAGCGCGGCCAAGGCCGCAACCGCCGCCTCAGCGCTGGCGCAGCGCACCGTCACCAGCGGTGCACCACCGATGCGCAGCGTCGTGAGATCGGCGAAGGTGGTCTCGGAATCCAGCGTGACTCCGTCAATGTCAGCGAGGGTCAGGAATTTATCTAGCACGTCTACCAAGGTAGTCTGTAACTCATGTCAACCCGTAGCGAAAACACCGTTATCATCAACCAGCCCATCGATAAGGTGCACAAGGCACTGACCACTCAGGAGTACTGGGACTTCATCGTGGCCAAGCTGTCCCCGGAACCGGGTACCGTGCACGAGTTCACCGGCAACACCGCTGTGCTCTACGAAATTCTTCCGACCTCCCTCCTTCCGGAGGCCGTTCGCGCCATGGTCTCCCAGGACCTGAAGGAAAAGCGCACCGTGACCATCGGCGAGTTGGTCGACGATCAGATTTCCGTCTCCTTCACCGCTGACGTCAAGGGCACCCCGGTCGACTTCAAGGGTGACATCACCTACAAGGCCCAGGATGAGACCACCGTTCTGGATTACGTCACCGAGGTTTCCGTCAACATCCCGATGATGGGCGCTGCCATCGAGCCGAAGGTCGCTGAAGCTCTGCAGGAGCTCTACACCAACGAGGGCAAGCTCACCGAAGAGTGGATCTCCAACAACCTCTAAACAACTCCCTACACCACAGTTGTTGCCATGGCCGATCACGCGCATAACCTGAAGGCTCAGGAAAGCGCTGGTCGGCCTTTTGGCGTTGTTACCCGCGGCACCACCAACCCCAACCGCCTGCGCCGCTGTGATCGGTGGATGGTGGCGCACCCGGAGATCTCCTCGCTACTGCGCTCCACTCCGGAGCCGCTCGCTCTCGACGTCGGCTACGGCGCTTCCCACACCACCACCGTGGAGTGGGCCGGCTGGCTGCGCAGCGTTAACCCGAATACCCGGGTAACGGGCCTAGAGATTTCCCCCGAGCGCGTCCTGCCGCCGCGCGATGGCGTCACATTCGAGTTGGGCGGCTTCGAGCTTGCCGGCTACCGCCCGCAGCTGGTGCGAGCCTTCAACGTGCTGCGCCAGTACGACGTCGACCAGGTGGAGAAAGCCTGGAACACGGTGACCTCCCGTCTTGCTCCCGGCGGCTTCTTCGTGGAGGGAACCTGCGACGAGCTGGGGCGCAGATCGGCCTGGGTGCTTCTCGACGTCTCCGGTCCACGTACCCTAACCCTCGCTTGGGATCCCTTCGACGTTGAGCGCCCTAGCGATATCGCGGAGCGCCTTCCCAAAATCCTCATCCACCGCAATGTGCCGGGTGAGCCGATCCACGAGCTCTTGCAGGCAGCCGACGCCGCCTGGGACCGCGCCGCCGGCTGGTCTCCATATGGCCCGCGGGTGCGCTGGCGCATGGCGCGCGAAGAACTCCGGCAGACAGTCCCCATCCACCCGGTGAACCGCCGCCTGCGGGACAACGTTCTCACAGTGGATTGGGACCTGGTAGTTGGCCAACTTTAATCCAGTGCGCCACACTAGTAGTCATGGCTTCTTCTAAATCTCCCGCCTCGACGGCCTGGAAAATTTTCATCGGCGTACTGGTGACGCTCCTGCTCATCATCTTGCTTGCTGAGCTCGGCCTGCGCTGGTTCTTGGGTTCTCAGATGAAGAGCCAATTTACCCAGTCCGCCAAGGAGCAGGGCGTGGAGACCTCCGAGGAACCGGAGGTGAGCTTCGGTGCCAGCCCCATGGTCTTTGGTTTGCTCAACGGCAAGATTCCGCAGATGGATATGAAGACCCCGTCCACGCTGAAGATTGAGGGCACCACCATCACCGGCCAACCGGCCGCTGATGTCCACGTCGAAGACATGACGCTGTCCAAGGAGCCGGTCGCGGGCACGCTGCGGGCTTCGACGACGGTGCCGGATCAGTTCCTGCTCGCCAGCTTCCAAAAGGCCATTGCTGAGCAGTCTGGCTATGACGCCTTGGGCAACCTGGTAGTCACCGCGATTACCGCCAACGATGCCGAGGATGACCTCGAGGTGGAATTTGCCGGTGGCCTGGCCACGCTGTCACTCAAGCCGGAGGCTCGCGACGGCAAGCTCGCCATCGATGCGAAGGAAGCATCGCTCTTCGGCTTCGATCTTCCGGAGCAGGCGACCTCCGCGATCTCGAATGCCTTGGCCGAAGGCATGGAGGAACAGCTCGCGGGCCAGCAGCTGACCTTCGAATCCGTGGATGTTGGGGCTGGGGAGCTCACGCTCACCCTCATTGGCCACGACGTTCCAATGAGCGAGCTCGATTCTGCCACCGCACCAGCACAGCAGGCACCGGACAACTAAGAACCGAAAGCTAAAGCACAGAGTTAAAGGCTCTCCACGGAGAGCTGCGTATCCAGGGCTTCGTCGTCTGAAACGACGGAGCCCGTTTCAATGAGGCATTGATAGCCCGCCTGTTCGGCAGCACGCACATACTCCGGCAACGGCAGAGCTGGATGCTCAGGAAGAATGAGCCCCAAGCGCACGGGCAGCGGGCAGGCCTCGCGGAGGGTGACGAGCTCGGAGAGCAGCGAGGTGGCATCCCCTAGCAGCGCATCCACCGCAACCCACACCTCGGCCGCACCTGATTGCACGGCCAGCCGCGCCTCCGCCGCCTTCACCAAAGAGTGATGGCGCCCGGTGGGATAACCGGCAACAGCAATGACGTGCTCGGCGCCCTCAGCGGCAAGCACGTGGTGCGGGGAAACAAGCACTCGCTGCTGCCCCGCCGACTGGTTTCGCACCTCCTCCACGGAGGCCTCAAGCAGATTCAGCATTAATAGGAATAATCGCCGTTGATGATGGCCTTGAGCTGCGGGCGCACATCAAACCAGTACACGCCGGTGATGATGGCACCAATCCAGCTGACAAAGGGCAGCGGCCAGTTCATCATGAGGGCGGAACCGAAGAGCAGCCCGACCCACACCCATTTGTTCTGGCGGTCACCGGCGCGGAAAGCGTCCTCCCTCGTCATCGCTGCCAGGACGGCGCCGATGAGGGCGAAGAGGGATACCGCGATGAAAATGTAGTGCGGTATCGACGCAATAGTATTAAGAAAAGTGTGCATCAAGAAAGACTAACTAGTTCTCGTCAACTACTTCGCCGTCAATGACATCGTCATTCGGCTTCGGGGCATAAGGGTTGCGAGGGCTTTGCGGCTCCTGCGGCTGCTGGGCATGCTTGCCCTCCGCGCGCTGCTCCTTGGCATTGTTGATAGCGCCCTGCACACCCTCACGGGTCTCGTTGAAGGCGGTGTTGAAATCCTCCCGAGCCTTCTCAAAAGACTCCGAGTTGCGGGTCTCACGGGCGGCGGAGGACACAGACTCCCCAATATTCTTCGCCGTGGAGGTCACGCGGTCGAAGAAGGACTCCTCCTTCGCAGTGCCATCACCCATGCCCGCCTCATCGGCGGCGCGGGCAATGCGATCCGCCTGTGCACTCTGGGCTTGGTTCTGGCGCTCCTCCTTGAAACGGCCACCAAAATCCTTGGCCACGTCAAAAGCAGAGGAACCGGCATTCTTGATTGAGTCAAATACGGACATGGTCGTCACTCCTTGTTAGACGCCAAAAAGCAGATGATTAACAGTGTAGATAACCAATCCAGCCAGCGCACCCACGACCGTGCCGTTAAGCCGAATGAACTGCAAGTCTTTGCCCACCATCAGCTCGATATTCTCGGAAGCCTCCTGGGCATCCCAACGCTTAATGGTCTCTGGAATAATCGCGATGATCTCCGGTGCGAACTTCTCCACCGCGTAGCGCGCGGCCTTATCCACCAGCTCGTTGGCTTGCGCTAGGAACTCCGAATCCTCCAACAGACGGTGCGCCAATTCCTTCACCTTGGCGGTGATCTTCTGACGCAGGAAGGACTCTGGGTCGGTGAGCTGCTCAATGAGCGTGGAGGAAACCGTCGCCCACATCGCCGCCGGGGCCTTCTGCGCCTGATCGGAGGCCAGCATCTCCTGCTTGATGCCTTCGATGCGCCCGCGCATGTCCTCATCCCACTGCAGGTCCGAAGCCAGCTTGGACAGGTTGCGGCGAATGGCCAGGCGGGCTTCGTGGTTGCCGTTGCGGCGGACCTCATCGGCGAATTCCACAAGCTCGGCGTAGACCTTCTCCCCCACCATCTCGCGGGCAAAGCGCGGCGCCCACCCGGGCATGCGCTCATCAATGGCGGTGACCACCGTGGATTCCATGCCGAGGATCTTGCCGTGCGCCCACTCAATGAGGTCATCTTCCAGCGGCCGCGCCTTGCCTTCCGCGATATAGCCCTCCAGCAGGCGCCCCAGCGGCGGGCCCCACTCCGGCTCTGCCAGACGGTCCATGACTTGGGTGCGGATGAACTGCTCTGCCTCCGCCGGGTCTAGGTCTGCGACCACGCTGGCTGCGCGCTCACCAATCCACGCGGAGACCTCCTCCGCCCGCCCAGGCTCCACGCCCTGGCGCGCCAGCCACAGCGGTATCTCTGCCTCCCGTACCTTGGCGCTGAGCGCATCCGCGGTGAGAAAGTTCTCCTCCACGAAGTCCTTGAGCGCATCACCCACGCGGTCCTTGTTGTTGGGGATAAGCGCCGTATGTGGGATGGGCAGCCCCATGGGTCGGCGGAACAGCGCGGTCACGGCGAACCAGTCCGCCAGTCCACCGACCATTCCTGCCTCCGCTGCCGCGCGCACGTAGCCCACCCAGACGGGAGCCCCGCTTGCCGACGCCTGCCACCACGAGCACCCCAAAAAGATCACCGCCGCAGCAATCAGGAAGGACAGCGCAATCGCCTTCCAGCGGCGCAGGTCCGCCCGGCGCGCCTCCTGGTTTCCTGGCTGCGGCACAAACGACGTCTGCGACGCCGACGTTTCCCGAGCCGGCTCAAGCCCTGCGTCTGCGCGGTGCGTCATGGGTTGGTTCTCCTTGGGTCTGCGTAATGATGGGGAATAGTGAATCCATTAATCAACATTAGTGGGCGTACCGGACACATTCGATTGCCACCAACACTAAGATCGACTCCTAGCTTTATGAACGCCAGCCTGCCGAGGGCCCGTTTGTGGTTCCGTAGATGAACCGTCCGGCATCCAACGCCTGCTGATCAAAGAAACCGAACCTAGCCGCCAGCACGCCTTTCGCCTTCTGGTGGTTACGGGAAGTGGCGGTCATGAACACCACACCCGCCATCAACTCGGCGAGCTTCTCCGGTGTCACCCAGTTGGATGATTCCTCGGTGTGGTCGTTGTCGATGTCCATCACGACACAGTCCGAGGAAATGAAGCTCGCAGACGAGCGCCGGTCGTTGGTGTAGGTGGCGGCGACGTGATCCAACCTGGCCACCTGCTCCAGCCCGGCTTGGTCGGTGATCTGGTGGTGGTTCGGGATGTCCATCTGGTGAGCCCAGTCGATCTCGGCGCGCTGAATCGCTTTCAGGGCCCGGTAGCAAGTCGGGTCAGGGTATCCTTCGACGTTCTTCTTCGGTATTCCGATATCAAGAAGCGCAGTGGTGGTCATCTGGCGTCCTCGCCTTCACGCTCGACCACCGGCAGCAGGCCACGGATGTTCTTCAACAGGTCATAGATGAACAGGCGGCCTTTCTGCGTCCAGTACATGTGGGTGCAGGTCTTGCCCTCGTCGTACTCGTACGTCTTGGACTGGGTGTAACCCTTCTCAGCAAACTTGGCGTAGAGGAACCAACGCCCGGACTGGTGAAACTGCACCTGCTCCCCGCGCAGAATCTGGTTGAGCTTCTTCGCCGACAGGCCGTAGTCCTTGGCGATCTCGGTGGTGGTGATCAGCGACGGCGACGCCAGCACCACGTCGTAATAGGACACCTTCGCTGGTAAACCTGACCTGCTGGATGCCACCAGCCCTTTCAAGGGGGTAGTGATTAACGACCCCCTGCAATGACGCGCCAGGGCATCTTTCGTGTTGGCGTAGCCGAGGGCGGTCGCCACGTCCCGGCCGCAGAACAGGACCTGTCCGCCCGAGGTGATGGTTCGGATCGTACCGATGGCTCCATGTCCCGTGCTCTTGCCTCGGCGTCATCAACCAGGTAACCTCGTAGTCAACATGACCGGTTCCGCTGCCCGCCTCAATGGGAGTCCAGGGCCGGTCTTCGTTTTTGTATCAAACAGGGGTGCGCGTGGAGCAGGTGAAGCAGTTCAAGACCTACGGTGAACAGGTCGAATTGCTTCGTCAGCGTGGGATGCGAGTGGATGATCCCCAGCATGCTGAGACGCTGCTGGCTCAATTGAACTACTACCGCTTGTCCGGATACTGGTACCCGATGCGCCGTTTCTCCCAAGACGACGGCACTGCCCGAGATGAATTCGTTGAGGGAGCATCGTTTGACCTGGTGGTAGCCCTCTATGGGTTTGACGAACAATTGCGCCACAGCGTGTTCATCGAGCTTGATCGCGTGGAGTTGGCTATTCGAACCAAGCTCGGTCACGAACTGGGTCGCCTTGACCCGCTGATCTATTTGGATCCCCAGCGTTTGAGCGCCCGGGCACGGCAGCGAAACAAAGACGGGCGTAGCGTGCACGAGGTGTGGCTGAGAAAGTACCAGTCGGCATTGAAAGCGTCGAAGGAGGACTTCGTCGCCCACCACAAATCCAAGTATGGCGGGACTCTACCCATCTGGGCGGCTGTCGAAATCATGGATTGGGGGATGCTGTCGTACCTGTACGGCATGTCGCCCAATATCGTGCGCAAACGGATTGCCGAGCCCTGCGGCCTAACTGGTCCTCAGCTTGAATCATGGCTGAAATCCTTGAATATTCTGCGTAATTACGCAGCTCATCATGCAAGGATGTTCAACCGTGTTTACGACATCAAACCGAAACTGAACAATGACGTCAGGCTGGCTCCGGTAGCTGAAGGAATGAATCGCGTGTTCGGGCAGCTCTCCCTTATCCAATACTTGCAGCGCCAACTGGAATTGTCTCCAGCCGACCGGCTACCGAAGCTGTTCCACACCTACCCGCACAATCCCATCGTGCCGTTTTCTCGCACAGGAGCACCTGACAGCTGGGGCGAGTTGCCTCTCTGGCGCGTCTAATCTTTGCGGTAGTAGTCGCATTCGTACCCGTCTGCGTCGAGTGTCATGGCGTGGACGAGGAGGTCACGAGCGACTGCTTGGACGATGTACTCGACGAGTTTCTCGCCGTAGTTCTTCAGCTGCCCCCCACTTGCGTCCGGTTGTGACACCGCTGTAGGACTCACTTCCAGTACTCCCATGATCGGGCTAGACGCACCCTGCCCGGAATCGGCAAGCAAATAGCGAAAGCCAAACGCGCTGTTGACGGCG